>CALMWA010000216.1 GCA_937873125.1 uncultured Actinomycetes bacterium
TAGTATCCCCCCACCCTTTTTCGGACGGGCGGACGCCCGGCGCTCCTGGCGCGTCTGGAACCGCTCCTCATAGTGGGATTGCTCGGACATGGACGCTTAGAATACCACGGGGTGCGCGACCCGATGCACTTTACCGCGCGGCGCCCTCCCGAGGCTCCGCGTGTATGACGACGCGCTCCAGTTGCGGGTGCGCCTCCCGCAGCGCCTGCTCTATGGCCTCGGTACGGATATGCACCTCGCCCAGGTTGGCCGAGCTCGGGAAATCCACGTGCACGGCGTCCAGACCACCCTCCTCCGAACGGTACAGACGGACCTCGTGACATACCGCTTCCACTCCGGCCTCCAGCACCTCGCGCTTTATCTCCCGGACGAGGCCGTCGTGTTCCACGGTCACTTCCGGCCGCTCGCCGGGCCCCGGCTCGGCGACCTCGATGTGCGTGTTCACGCGCTTCAGGTCCGGGTTCTGGGCTTTGATCTCGGCTCCCAGGCGCCGGGCGAGGTCGTGCGCCTCCCCCAGCGTGAGCTTCGAGTCCACCTCCAGGTGCAGCGAGGCCTCCAGGCGGTCGCCGGTGCGCTGCACCCGCTCGTGGTGCGTGCGGAGGCCCATCCCGAGCGCGACGGCGTGAATAAACTCCACGGCGGTCTCCGACTCGCTCATCACCGGTTCGGTGTGGACCACGCTCTCCGTGCCGGGGTCTATCTCCCGGACGGACCTCTCTATCCTCTCCGTGATCTCGTGCGCTTCGGCGGCGCTCAACGTGCGCGGCACGGTGACGACTATGTCCGCGAACTTGCGGTCCCCGGACTCCCGCAGCCGGACCAGCCGCGTCCCGAGGACCCCCGGCACCGACTCCGCCGCCCGCGCCACCCGCTCCTGAAGCTCCACGGGCGCGAGGTCGAGCAGGATGTTGACCGACCGCAGGGCGAGCTGGCCGCTCTTGCCGATAATGAACAGCCCGACCAGCAGGGCCGCCCAAGCGTCGGCGCGCTGCAGGAAGCCCTCGCTCCCGACGGCGTTCCCGTAGGCGGAGAGTGAGAGGCCCAAGATCACGACCGCCGAGGAGAACATGTCCGCCCGGAAGTTAAGGGCGTCGGCCTCCAGGGCGCGGCTGTTGTACTTGCGGGCCGCCCGCGTGAGCATTCGCGAGCGCCAGAAGTCCACGACGATGCTCGTCCCCATCACCGCGAACGCCCAGAACGACGTGGCTACCTCGACATGGACGAAGAAGATGCGTTGGATGGACTCGTAAAGTATCCAGGCCGCCGTACCCACAAGCAGCACGCCCTGGATGATCGCCGAGAGGTTCTCTACCCGCCCGTGCCCATACGGATGGTTCTCGTCCGCCGGACGGCCCGCGACCCGCACCGAGAAGAACGTAATGACCGAGGCGACCGTATCCAGCGCGGAGTGCGCCGCCTCCGCCAGAAGTCCCAGGCTCCCGGTAAACAGCCCCACCACGAGCTTCGCCGAGGTGAGCGCCACCGCCGCGATCAGCGACACGATGGTCACGCGGTTCTTCTCCTGCTGCTCTGGGCTTGTCTTCCGGGTTCTACCTTGCATGTCCCGAATCTACCATCAGGGAAGGGGAAAGCCTAGAAGATACCCAGAGCGTCGGTGAGGAGACGGATAGCCGTGAGGGCCATGAAAACGGCGAAGCCCACGCGCACCACGTTCTCCGGCAGGGGGTCCCGGATCTTGACCCCGATCCAGGCTCCAATCATCGAGCCGACGATGAGGGGCGGCAGGCTCAGGAGTTGTTCCGGGTCCCGGAAGCCCGTAGCTATGTAGCCGATGGACCCGACCACCCCCGTGAACATGATGACGGCCAGGCTGGTAGAGACCGCACGCTTCGTCCCTATCCCCATCCCCAGCACCATCAGCGGCACCATCACGACCCCGCCGCCGACCCCGACGAGCCCCGAGAGAGCGCCGATAAAGATCCCCGCGACGAAGACCCAGAACACCGGTATCTTCTTCGACTCGTCGAAATCCGGGCGTCCGCGGGCCGTCGGATAGGCTAGAAGGAGCAGAATGATCGAGAAGACGATCTCCACCACCGTATCGGAGGAGACGCGGCTGATGGCGACGCCGATGAGCGACGCGGGCGCCACGGCCAGGGAGAGCAGAGCGGCGACCCGCCAGTTGACCGGGTCTTCGCTACGGGCGTTCCGGATCGTACCGGTAATGGAGGCGAAGATGATGATGACCAGGCTCGCGGCCACGGCCTCTTTGATGTTCCACCCGGCGACGTACACGAGCCCCGGCACGAAGACGATGCCGCCGCCGACCCCGACGAGCCCGGCCAGCAACCCCCCGATCACGCCGACAACGCCCAGGAACAGTAGCTGAAAGAGATCCATCGCCGTATTCTAGCGGAGCGTCGCTAGCTAGACCGCCGTGCGGGACCGGCGCCAGCGCCACAGCAGATATGCCGCGCCGCCCAGCACCGCCACCGCTACCGCATAGTCTAAGTAGTGCAGGAAGTGTCCAACCTTGTCCCAGTTCTCGCCGAGCACGTACCCGAAGTACGTCAGGGCGAAGACCCACGGGATGCACCCGAGCAGCGTGTAGAACGTGAACTTACCGAAGTTCATCCGAGCGGTCCCGGCCGGGAACGAGATGAACGTCCTGACCACCGGCAGGCAGCGCGAGATAAAGACCGTGAACTCACCGTACTTGTCGAACCACTTCTCGGCGATGTGCAGGTGGTGCGCCCGCACCCCGACGTACTTGCCGTAGTGGAACCACAGCTCGCGCCCGCCCCAGAGCCCGATGAAATAGGCGATCCAGGAGCCGACCACGTTTCCGAGCACCCCGGCCGCCACCGCTGCGAACAGCGTCATCTTCTCCTGCGAGACCAGGTAGCCGGCGAACGGCGAGATGGCCTCGGACGGTATGAGTATTCCCATGCTTTCGAGCAGCATCAAAACGAAGACCGCCGGCACGCCGTAGGAGCCGATGGTCGCGGTGACGAAATCTATGAGCGGCTGTAGGATGGCTTCGAGCACGAGGGGAAGCTACCACCTACCGGCCGTGTTTTCCAGTAACGCTACTAGCGTGTCCGCTACTTGACGCGCCGCTTGCGATTCCTGGAGTACAGCCACCACGCCGCGGCGGCCACGGCGGAGGCCAGCGCAACGGCTACGAAGACGTTTGAGAGCGGTCCGACGAAGTCCGAGACTCGGGACCAGTTGTTGCCGAGGGCGTAGCCGGCCGTGAGGAGCAGCGTGTTCCAGAGGGCGGAGCCGGCAACGGTCAGGAGTGTGAACCGGGCGAGCGGCATGTGCAGCATCCCGGCCGGTATGGAGACGACGCTGCGGATTCCCGGCATCATGCGGGCGACGAAGACGACGATGCTCCCGTACCGCTCGAACCACCCTTCGGCCCGGTCGAGGTCCCGCTCCGTCACCCGCAACACCCGACCGAAGCGCAACACGAGCGGGCGTCCTCCGAAACGGCCTATCGCGTACAGAGCGTAAGCGCCGAGCAGAGAACCCGTCGTGGAGGCCAGAAGAGCCTGGACGGCGCCCAGTTCTCCGCGCCAGACCAGGAACCCGGCGAGCGGCAGGATCACCTCCGAAGGGATCGGCGGAAAGAGGTTTTCCAGGAAAAGCAAGAACATCAAGCCCAGAGAACCGGAGGCCGCGAGCACGTCCGCGACCCACCCGCCGAGATCACCGAACACCGGCAACCCACCGGTCAGACTCTAGAAGATCCAAAAACTCTCCGCTCTTCGCTAAGGGACTACAAGAACCCCGGCTTTCTCCGCCAGCCGGACGATCTCTCTTATCTTACGGATTCATCCCGGCTTTGTTTCCGGCCCGGACTTTCCGGCTTCATCCCGGTCTTCGTTCTCGCGGGCCAACCTTCCCCGCAGCGCGAGCCAGAAGACGTAGACGGCCCCGACCATGATCACCCACACCGGCGCGGCCAAAAAACCAGCCAGTACGTCCGTCGGATAGTGGACGCCGAGGTAGAGCCGGGAGAACCCGATCAGGAGCACCAGCAACACCCCTACCGCGGCCACCGCCCAGCGCACGAAGCCCCGGAAATGGTAGGCCAGGATGACGGTTAGCATCCCGTAGAAGCCGGCGGCGATGGTCGCGTGTCCGCTCGGGAAGGAGTAGAACGACGCCGTGTAGCTGGAATCGACCAGCTCCGGGCGCGCCCGCTGAAAGACGCTCTTGAGCACCGTCGTGAGGACCATGCCGCCGACGGTCGAGACGACGAGCAGCACCGCCGAGAGCCTCCAGCCCTTGAGGTAGAAGACGGCGACCGCCACCGCCAGGAGCGGCAGCACGAACCAGTAGTAACCGAGCGTGGTGACGAGGCGCAGCGGCCCATCGAGCCACGCCGGGGAGTTCGCCTCGATCCAGAGCAGCACCGCCCGGTCGAAGCGGCGGCTCTCACCCTCTACCACGTCCTCGCTGATCTTGGCGAACAGCGCGATGACGCCGGCGGAGAACGCGAGCCCGGCGACCAGCCACACCGCCGCCGCGAGCGTCAGCCGCTGCACGAGCGCCCGAGCGGGGCCGCCGTATCTGTCTATAAGCGTCTGCAACACGCAGGCTATTCTACCCTTCCCGGCGACGCGGTCTCCGGCGGTGAGCGAGTAGAATCCCTGCTCATGCGCGTGATGACGTTCAACATCCGGGGTTTTCGGCGCGACGCGGGGACGCCCAACGCCTGGAGAAAGCGCGTGAGGTCGAACGTAGAGGCGATCCTGCGGTGCGACCCGGACGTGATCGGCCTACAGGAATGCCAACCCGGAAACCTGAAAGCCTACCGCCGCCGGCTGCCGGATTACGGGCGCATCCCCGGCCCGGAGTACGGTAACCGTCCACCTCATGACTTCAACGCCATCCTGTTCCATGGCTCGCGCCTCGAAGTAATCGAGTCCGGCGGTTTCTGGTTGAGCGAGACTCCTGAGAGATACTCCCGGAGCTGGGAGACTCGGGTGGCCCGCTCCGCGAACTGGGTGCTGTTCCGCCAGCTCGCAGACGGCGGGACCTTCCTGCACCTCAACACGCACCTCGATCACCGTAGCAAGCCGGCTCGCATCGAGGGCAGCGGGCTCGTGGTGCGTAAGGCAGCCGAGATTCAGTCAGCGTTCGGTGATCCACCACTCGTCATCACCGGCGACTTCAACTGCATCCCCGGATCTCATCCGTACCGAAACTTTGCGGAGGCAGGCTTCACCGACGCCTATCTCGCCGCCGGCAACGAGGATCATGACGACGTACATACCTTCCACAACTTCAGGGGAGAGAGCTTCGTGCCGCGGCGCGGGCGGAGCCCGAAACGTCTCGACTGGATCCTCTTCAACGATCCGCAGGGCCGGGTACAGGCAGAGTCCTGCCGCATAGTCCGCTACCGGGACGAGGAATCCGGCACGTTTCCGAGCGACCATTATCCGGTCGTCGCCGATCTCTCGTTCCGGGAAAGTGGCACGGGTTAGAAATCTGCTGGCACGTATAATCCTCTTGCGAACGACCAACCCGTAAGGAGGGTCCGCAGCTTGCAGAACAACGACATCGTGCGCGCGCTGGAGACGATAGCAACGCTCCTGGAGATAAAGGACGAGCCGTACTACCGGGTGCTCGGCTACACGCGGGCGGCGGAATCCGTGGCCGCCTTGGGCCGGCCGGTCCGGGAGGTCGAGGACCTCAAGAAGCTGCCCCACGTAGGGGGGACTCTCGCCGAGGTGATCCGGGACCTCGCCGAAGACCGCACACCCCAGATACTCGCGGAGCTTGCCGGGGAGATTCCGCCGGGGCTCGTCGAGATCACACGCCTCCCCAGCGTCGGGCCGCGCACCGCCGGACGGCTCTGGCGCGAGCTGGAGGTGACGAGCGTCGAGGGTCTCGCCGAACTGGAGCCGGCCCGGATCGCCGGTCTCAAAGGCTTCGGCAAGAAGAGCGCGGAGAAGATGGTGAACGCCGCGAAGACCTACAACGCCACCGAACGCCGCATGCTCCTGCACACGGCGACCGCCCTCGGGGAACACCTCCTTGAGTTCGTCCGCTCCCACCCTGCCGCCGAGCGGGCAGCGCTAGCCGGCTCTCTGAGACGCATGAAAGAGACCATCGGCGACCTGGACATCGTGGCCGCCAGCGCCGACCCGCAGTCCCTCGCCGACGCCTTCGCTGAAGCTCCGTTCGTAGACGAAGTCCTCGCCCACGGCCCGAAGAAGGTCTTCGTGATCTCCAACGGCGTCGAGGCGGACCTTCGCATCGTGGAGCCGGAGGCGTATGGGGCGCTGCTGCACCACTTTACCGGCAGCCAGGCTCACAACATCGTGCTGCGCGAGCGGGCCGTGAAGATGGGCGTCAACATCTCCGAGTACGGTCTGGCGAAGGCCGGGACCGGAGACTATCGGCCCGTCGCGGACGAAGAAGAGCTGTACGCGCGCCTGGATCTCGCCTACATCCCGCCCGAGCTGCGCGAGGACACCGGGGAACTCGAAGCCGCCGAGCGCGGGACGCTACCGGATCTCGTCGAAGTCTCCGACGTGCGCGGCGACCTGCACGTCCACACCAACTACTCCGACGGTAAGGGGACCATCGAGAGCATGGCCGAAGCCGCCATCGCCCTCGGTTACGAGTACCTAGTGTTCTGCGATCATTCCCAGAGCCTGCGAGTAGCCAACGGCCTCTCCCCCGAACGCCTGAAGGCGAAGATGAGAGCCGTCCGCGAGGCGGACGAGAAGTACGGGGAGATCCACCTGCTCTGCGGCTCGGAGGTGGACATTCTAAAAGACGGCACGCTCGACTACGAGGACGCCCTGCTCGCGGAGTTAGACTTCGTCGTCGCGGCCGTCCACACCTCGTTCGGGGTCGGCGAGAAGGCGATGACCGAGCGTATGATCCGCGCCATCAACAACCCGCACGTCAACACCATCGCCCACCCGACCGGGCGCATACTCAACCGCCGCGAGCCCTACGAGGTGGACGTCTCCCGGCTCATCAAAGAAGCCGCCGCCACGAACACCGCCCTGGAGCTCAACTCCTACGTGGACCGGCTCGACCTCTCCGTCCCTTACGTGCGCGAGGCGATGAACGCCGGCGTCAGGATCACGATAGACACCGACGCCCACGACGAGACCGCCCTCTCGTTCATGAAGTACGGCGTCTCGCAGGCGCGACGAGCGTGGGTCGAGAAGGGAAGCGTCATCAACTGTATGTCCTGGACCGAGTTCGAGAAGTATCTGAAGGCGGGAAAGTAATGGCCTGGATCTTCCTGTTCGTAGCCGGCGTGTTCGAGATCGGGTTCGCGATGGGCCTGAAGTATTCGGAGGGTTTCTCGCGACCTTTACCGACCGTGCTGATGGTCGCCGCCGGGGCGATCAGCTTCTACCTGCTCTCGGTGGCGATGAAGAGCCTGCCGGTGGGTACGGCCTACGCTGTGTGGACCGGCATCGGGGCGGCCGGCACCGTGGTCCTCGGCATACTGTTCCTCAAAGAGTCTGCCGACATATTACGGGTGCTCTCGATACTCCTGATCCTGGTAGGCGTTGTTGGGCTCAGAGTTTCATCGCCCGCGTAGCATCCGTCCCCCAAATCGGCGACGGCCCCGCCGAAGCCGCCGCCGTGAGGATCTTGCAAGCGTGCGCCCCGTCGATCAGCGCTTTACGGCCACTACCTCCAGGTAGTCGGACGGCACGACGACCGTTTCGTCGCCCGAGGTGTTACGGGAGTCGAGTAACTCTTTGAGGTCGCCCGCGAGGGCATCTTTCCCCTCCGGGTCGAGCGCCGCGAACGCCCTCACCGTCGGGCCGTAGTAGTCGCGGAACCACCCGACGAAGTGCCCGGCCGACGGGTACCGGAAGTTGTAGGTCCTCCGCTTCGCCTCCAGAGAGGAGACCTCCTCACCGAAGAGCTCGCGCAACCGTTCTTCTGTCCCCCAGAGGGAGGGCGGCTTTACACCGGCGGGCGGAGGGACGTGCTTGCCAACGGTCTTCAGCATGGTGCCGGTAAAGCCGTCGGGCGTCCAGCTTGCGAGCCCGATCTTGCCGCCAGGACGGCAGACCCTGAGCAGCTCGCCCGCCGCCTTCTCCTGGTTCGGGCAGAACATCACGCCGATGGTGGAGAGCACCACGTCGAAGGAGGCGTCGGGATAAGAGAGGTCCTCCGCGTCGCCGACCTCGAAGGTTATATCCATACCCTCGGCTTCTGCGCGACGGCGGGCGTGTTCGATGGATTCGGGGGCCAGGTCCATCCCGGTCACGTCGCAGAAGCGGCGGGCTGCGGAGATGGCGGTGTTGCCGCTGCCGGTCGCCACGTCGAGAACCTTATTGCCAGAGTGGAGATCGACCGCCTCGCACAAGAGCTCGCCGATGATGACGAGGGGGTTGCCGATCCTAGCGTACTCGCCCGACGTCCAGACCTTGTGCATGCGGTCCTTGATGGCGCTCATGTTTGGCGCCTGATCCTGTATGGTCACGTTGTTTCTCCTTCGTGTCGTGTTCGGTGAATGACTGCGGTGCTGTGATTGAACGTGGGTTACGTAACACTCACCCCTTTTGTAGTCTTGGTCGATCAACGTGATGCTCCAAAGCCGGTGATTCGAAATGGCGTGAGCCACTCTGGTGGAGGGATCGAAACCCTCGAAAGGCAGGGACCGCGCGGTCCCTGCCCGACGATCAACGGTCTTTCACCCTACTGGTTGACGCAGAGCACCACCACGGAGAAGTTGTCCGCCGCTCCGTTATCCTGTATACGGGCGCTCCAGGAGTTGGTGCTACCCGGCGACGGGAAGCTCTCCACCATGTCGCTCGACGCGCTGACGTTGGCCGGACCGCCGGAGAGCAGGACGTCCCCGGAGTTGCACGCCTGGGCCTTGACGAAGGTGCCGTCACCCAACGCGGTGCCCGTGTTGAGCGCGCTCTCTGCCTTGTATATGTTGTTCTTCAGGAAAGCGTTCGTGGTCGCCGGCACGAACGCCGCCGAGTCCTGGCCGTCTACCTGATCGGCGTTGAGGTTGGCTACCTTGCCGGTCGAGTTGACCGCCAGCGGCGGGCCGGAGCCGACCTTCAGGCTCAGGGCCGGACCTGAGCCGCGCTTGACCAAAGTGGTCAGCTTGTTTACCACGTTGATCTTGCCAAGCTTCAAGGGGTCTCCGGGTACTGCGGCCAAAGCCGTCGTCGCCGCTCCGAACATCATGGTCAGCACCACCGCGAACCCGATGGCGAACACCGTGGCCCTCCCAACCGAGACTGCCCCGGAAAATATACGTCCAGACATGTTCATGCTCCTTCCCTTTCGTCTACCATCATCCCGAACCATAGTGGCTCCTCTTCCAGCCTCGGCGGTTCAGCGGAACGCTCTAGCGAACCGCACGGATCGTCTTGCTGACAGCAGCCGTGCATCCAGGCACTCTGGCGGTGCGGACGTAGAATCTGCCGGACAAACCCGTGTTTCCCGTCGACCACACGCCGCGGTTACCTTGTCGTTCTGAGGTATCCATGGCGATCTGGTTGTCAACACTTGGGTTCTGCGTTGTGCCCCGCTGCTTGTAGAGTCTGACGTTGCGGTTGCCCACGCAGCGCAGCTTCGAACTCTGCACGGTGCCGGAGAGATCCAAACCCTGCGCCCTGATGGTGAGGGTTGTCTTCGCTGGTCCGGCAGACAGTGCCGGGTCAGCGAGCGCCAGAATTGCTAGAGCTACCGCCGCCAATAGACAGATGGCGAAGGTCATGTACCCTAGCGCCGTGTTTGTTTTTGTTCGGATCATCGTTTCTGTTCCTCTCTTTCCGTTCGTTACACGTAGTCGTCTGGCTCGCATCGAACAATGGTGCGCCTCTCCTTCCTTCGCTCTACTTGGTTGCACCTCGAACCATAGCGGGCGCTTCTTATCAGGCTCTTACCGGGTGGCGGCACATTTATGGTTCGTTCTGACTATTTTCTGGAGATTTCACGGAAGACTCGACCGTTTCCTGCGGATCTTCTTACTCGGTAACGCGCAGGCCCTCTTCGGAGGCCCAGGCGGCTATCTGGGAGCGGGCGGAGGCGTCGAGACGGTCGAGGATAGCGGCGACGTGGTTGGCGACAGTGTTCTCGGAGATGGCCATCTCCGAGGAGATCCGACGATTAGTGAACCCACGTGCGACGAGCACCGCAACCTCCCGCTGCCGCCGGGTGAGGACGGCCGGTGCTTTAGACGGCGGCCTAGCCGGTGGTTTTTCCGGAGCGGTGCGGCGTAGTCGGCGGGTTGTCGGCTCTTCGTCGGTAGCAGCGTATCGTATGGCTTCTTCGGCCGTCATGGCCTCGCCTTCGGCCCAGGCTTTGAGATGGATTGTCCCATCCATTGGCGTGGGCTTCAGATATTTTACGCCCAACGAGCCGGTAACGGAGGCGATCAGTGGCAGGCTGCCGGGTTCGCGGCCCTGAGCTTTATAGCCAAAGGCCATCGCCGTCCAATTCGAGTGGCAGTCGATGAGCGAGGCGATCAGGCCGCCATACATGGCATTTTTGAAACCGGATGAAAATCTGGCCTGCGGCTGAAACGACGCGATCACAAATTGTCCATCATCCGACCAGTAACTTTTGATTTGCAGACCGTCGGGATTGGCCGAGCCGCAGCCATAACACGTCCCGTTGGGTAAACAGATGTCCTGTAGGGCTTGAGGCATGGTTTCTTACCGTTCTACTCATGTATGAGGCTTCTGACAGCGCCGCCAGGGGCTAAAGCCGCCTGGCTACCGGCAAAGACAAGCCCACTAAAGGGGCTGAAAAACAAAACGCTATGTAATGGGTGGTCACCCAATATCGGTTACGAAAGGACATAATACATACTCACTTCCCCTTGTTTGCCAATTTTGTTTTCACGGCGCCACTCGTCAATTCGCGCAAGGCATCGGCGGCGATCCATTTAGCCGCTTTCGAGTCCTGGTCGCGGATGGCCTCGCCAGTTTGGATTGCCAGCGTATTCAAGGCGGGTTACGTTTGCCGATCTGCCGCAGCGCCCAATTGACCGCTTTTTTCACGAAGTTACGGTTGTCCCCGGCTTCGCGCTGGATGATGGGCAAACAAGTTATCCGATTTGATGCCAAAACGCGCCATGCCTGCCAGATTATCCGGGTTGGCGACACTTTTTAACTCACCAATAAGCTGTTCGCAGCGCATATTCTCCATCAATCGTGCCTTTCACCAGAGACTATAGAGGCTCGTCCAGCAATTGATAATTTGGCTGGCTTGTGCCGCTGGAGGCACGCTGCGCAGAGCCTTCCAGCTACAAAAAGATTTTAAGACCCTTCAAAAGGGTCTGGTTCATGCGTACCCGAACTTCATTTCCGAAACTGCATATTCTCCCATTCCTTGAACAGTTCTTTTAAACGCAGGCGTTGATACTTGCCGGTTGTCGTGACAGGTATTTCTTCCCCGAAAATGACGACCTTTGGGCTTTTCTCAAACGGCATCCGCGTTCGACAGTAAGCAATCACCTCATCAGCGGTCAATTGCACACCAGGATTCAGTACCACGTAAGCGCCAACTTCCTCGCCGTGATATTTGTTATCGAATCCGATTGCCAGCGCGACCTTCACACCCTGAATTTCCAGAAGGGTTTCTTCGATATTGAAAGGACTGTACTTCACACCACCCCGGTTAATCAGTTCTTTGATGCGTCCGGTGATGAAAAAAAACTGCCGTCCCCGTTCATCGACTTCATAAAAACCCTCGTCGCCGGAACG
>CALMWA010000217.1 GCA_937873125.1 uncultured Actinomycetes bacterium
TTCGCCCTGAGCCTCTACCTCTCCGGCAAGCTCCTCGCAGCCCGCCGCCTCGAAGAGGAATTCATCGAGCAATAACCGGCCCCGGTTGGCGGCGGGTCTAGATACTTCAGAGGTTCTCCCGCACTATACCTGAACCCAATATTCGACCCGTGCAAATTTGACCGTTTCGCGTGGCCGGGGGTGCAAGTAACATAACGGGACGCGGAAGGGTGGGAGAAACCTGAGTTGAGTTACATGCGGTATTCATGGGGACCCAACAGACGTGGTGATGCCTGGTGCGTATACGAGTAAGTCTGAACAGTGATCGCGGCTCGTTGCATGTCCCCGTGCAGTACAACCACTTGCTTCAGGGCCTGATCTACACCAACCTCGACACCGCCCTCTCGCGCTGGCTGCACGACGAGGGCCACGCCTACGGCCAGCGCCGCTTCAAGCTCTTCGCATTCTCCCGCCTCTTCGGCAACCGCAACGCCGTGAACGGGCGGCTCCGTTTCGACGGCCCCGTACACTTCTACCTCAGCGCCGTGGACACCGAAGTCCTGGGCTCACTGGCCGAACACCTGCTAACGAAACCAACCGTCCGGCTCGGAAGCGCGCAGTGCCGGGTCTCGGAGGTCGGCGTCGAACCCGAGCCCGAGATAGACCCGGCGAAACCCGTGATCGTCAATACCCTCTCCCCCATCACCGCCTACAGCACCTTGCAGACCCCCGACGGCAAGAAGAAGACCTACTACTACGCGCCGCAGGAGAAGGAGTGGAGCGAGAGCCTCGTCGCCAACGTGGCGCGCAAGGCAAAAGCCCTCGGCTGGGCGGCCGACGTGGACAGAGACCTCCTGGGAGCCTACGTCAGGCCGCGCAAGGTAAAGGCGGGGGATCAAAAAGTGCTCGACTTCAAGGGCTTCGTCATAAAAGGCTGGACCGGCCTGTACGAAGCAAAGCTCCCCGAACCGTACTTCCGGCTCGCCTACGACGCCGGCTTCGGAGCCAAGAACGCGCAGGGGTTCGGAATGGTGGAGGTGGTTAGATGATCGCCGAGCAACTCATTCGTTCCGGTCAGGCGTTTATGCAGGGGACAGGATCTCCAGCGACATTGTTGAACATGATATCCGACTCAACTGACGAGAAAGCCAAGAACTATTGGCAACGTGTCGTGATCGTTGAAGTAGATCAGAACGAAGATCGGGTGGAGGTTCATCCGGTACGAAGTTGGGGAATTTGGCACACGCCAGAGGGTAGCAAGAAGCAGACCTTTGTTCCTGATCGGCATTTCACGTCCCTGGCACCCGTGTTTTATCCAAGCGGCGGCAACCCATTGCATCCACAAGGTTTCTATGGTCTGCCCATCTATCTCGTGTGGGATAAACACTGGCAAGCGTTCGCAAGCAGTGCGGACGGCGTGCGGAGTTTCCTCAAACCACGGTTGGCGAAGACCGCCGGCATCGAGTTACCCGAAGAACTACAAGAGCTTTGCTGCCGGAAGGTGCATGAAGTCGTCCAGGGTCACGAAACTGAGACCAAACCTCTGGCCGTCTTGCTCCTGGCCCTCGCAGAACAAGGCGATCCGTTCACGCTTTCGCCAACGAGGGATGAGGCCACCTGGATTACCAAGAGCAACCTCGATCCTGAACGCTGGCTGTGTGCTGATACCAATGTGATGCTCGAAAGGATCTGGGAGGCCAAGCTCCGAGAAGGAGCCGAAAAGGGGGAGATGGAGCGCGGCATGTGCGCGTTCACCGGAGAGAAAGGGCCGGTCGTAAGCGGCGACAACAAAGCGTGGCCCTGGTTCACCACCACCTGGGAAGCTCCGTTCCCTGAGACCTTCGGCGACAAGGACCACGTAAAGCGACTCGCACTGTCTCCCGAAGCCTATAAATGTCTGACGGTGGGCGCGAACCTCTTCGGGAAGCTAACCAAGCAACTCGACTTCAACCTCAACAAACAACTCTTCGCTCCCGTAGACTCCGCGATGGGACGCGAAACGGCCACCAAAGGGCAGGTCAAGGCGACGATCCTCGGTAGCGCCATAGTCACACCACTGCTCGACATCGCCAATCTCGACCAGAAAGACGAGCAGCGATTCGCTTATGGAATGCACAGAAGGATGGAAGGCGAGAGGAGAGGGGCCGCCTTGCTGCTGAGCAACTTGCTTGGCTATGAGGACATCTTGCCTGAAGAGTTAACCGACGACCGTTTCAGGCTGACCAGCTTGTACTTCTCGGGCGACCCTTCCCGCGGAGACATCCACCTTCACGCAACCATCGAGGACATTGTACCGTCCGTCCTGAAGGCCGTTTACAATGTTACGAGCGAGTTG
>CALMWA010000218.1 GCA_937873125.1 uncultured Actinomycetes bacterium
CATGTTGCGGGCGCGGAAGAGCCGGCTCTTCACCGCCTGGACCGTCAGGTCGAGGACTTCGGCGATCTCGGCGTAGGACATCTCTTCGGTGTAGCGCAGGATCAGGGGCACGCTGTAGGTCTCGGGGAGGGTCATGATCGCCTCCTGCACGACCCTGGAGCGGTCGGACGCCAGGGCGATGCCCTCGGGACTTCCGGCGGTTCCCGCGTGCGTCTCCGGGTTGAACTCGATGACCTCCCGGCGGCGGCGCAGGGTATCCACCCCGAGGTTGTTCGCTATGGCTAGCAGCCAGGTCTTGAAGCGGTAGTCGGGGTTGAAGGTCTCCAGGCGATCATAGGCCCGCAAGAAGGTCTCCTGCACCAGATCCTCGACGGAGATCTCGCGCCGCGCGTAGGGGTAGAGGATGCGCCCAACTAGCCGTTCGTAGCGGCGGACCAACTCCTCGTAAGAGCGGACGTCGCCGGCCAGGGTGCGGATGACGAGGTCGTTGTCCTCCAGCGTCTCGCGCCGTACCGAGAGGCCGCGGACACGCTGGCGCCAGCCTCCCAGGGTCACTGTAGATGCGTGTTCCATACTAGGTTTCTAATACGCCCCTCACCGGTAAAAGTTTCTGAGAGAATATACGGCGTGATCGGGAAGGTTGGATCAAAGCTCAAAACCGCCCCGGTCCTCGCCGCCCTCATAGCCGCCCACACGCTCGTCTACATCGTCGTTGTACTTCTCGCAGCGTCGAACGGGCCGGCTTTTCAGGTCGAGATCTTCCGGGACTACGCCGACGAAATCTTCGCCGGCAACCTCCCTTACGCCGACTTCCGCTACGAGTACCCACCTCTCAGCCTGTTTATCCTCATCCTACCGCGCCTCCTGGTCTCGGACCCGGCCGCCTACGCCGCGCTCTTCGGCGCGGAGATGCTCCTCTTCGACATCATAATCCTCCTGTCACTCTCCCGGATAGGCCTGAAGCCCCTTCTCCTCTACGGAGTAGGTCTCCTCCTGTTCTGGCGCCTCCCCTACATTCGCCACGACCTCGTCCCCGTTGCGGCAGCCACCGTGGGCGCTTTGCTCCTCTTGCGCGGCCGGGCGTTGTGGGCCGCTGTACTGTGGGGTGTGGGCGGGGCGATCAAACTCTACCCGATGGTCGCCGTTCCGGCCCTCGCCGCCGGAGCGAACCTTCGTCAGACAGCGGCGCGCTGGGCCGTCGCCGGCACCGTCTTCGCGGGCGGCATTCTCTGGGGTACTGCGGCCTTCGGGACGCAAGCGTTGCAATTCCTCACCTATCACTCGGACCGTCCGGCAATGATCGAGAGCCTACCGGCTAACCTACTCCTCCTCTTGCCCGGCGCGGAGGTCATAAACACGTTCGGCAGCTTCAACGTTGTCGGACCGCTGGGCGATGCGTTTGTCGGTTTCTTCGAGGTATTCCAGCTCGTCGCGACAGTATTGGCGCTGGTCATGGTTTGGTGGCAGGAGCGAGGCGCGGAGCGAACTGCGGAGGCGCGGGCGGTCGCCGTACGCGGGGCGGCGGTGGCGACGTTCGCATTCGCCATCTTCGGGAAGGTGCTCTCACCGCACTTCCTGTTCTGGCCGCTGCCGCTCGTGGCGATCTCGACGGCGCTCGGCGGGCTGCGCTTCCCGCGCACGACCTGGACGCTCTACTTCACCATCATCCTCATAACCACCGCGATCAACGAGCAGTACTGGGCCATAGACGGGAACCTCCCCTACTTCACCGCGATGCTCACGACACGCAACCTGCTGCTACTCCCGCTCTTCGGCCTTCTGCTGCTGCGTCCGCCCACGCAGCAGAGCCAGAAGCACCACGATCACCCCGGCACCGACGGCCAGGACGTTCGGTAGTCCGACATCGCGGGCATCAGGGCTTCCCTGTATGTCCAGAGTCTTTGCAACGGTCTCGCCGGAGTAGACCTTGATCAGGGGCACTCCCCCTTTCATGTACTCGTAGAGCGGCTCCTTCTCTTCAAGGGCGAGCATTTGATCCGTATAAATAGACTGGCGCGGCAAAAACAGGAAGTAAGACCCCTCGCGCGGCCTCTCATCGCTCGTGTACTTCTTAGGCGCTATCGGCGTGAGATAGGCCGGACGTAGATCCTCCCTCATCTCTCCGACCCGCCGGTAGCTCTCCAGCGCCGCGTATGTCCCGGCCTGGGCATAGACCGTCGCCCCCCGAGGCGCCGTCTCGTTCAGCCACTGCACGGCCGGTTTGTACGTGTCCGCGAGATACGTAGTCTCGAAGCCCAGAGCCTTCGCGCCGGGGATCAGCCCGACCGCCTCGCCGTAATATTCCAGCGAGTTCGCCGTCCCCGTCCAGAGGATCCCGGGTAGTGAGAGAGCCGCGTAGACAGCGAGGACGGCAGCGCGGCGGCGGAGCCGGGTCGCAAGCCAGCCGATTCCAACCCCGGCGCACAGCGCCCAGAGCGGGAAAGCGGCGAGGAACTGGCGGGGACCACCGTAGATCGGCACGAGGCCAGAGCCCGCAACCGCGACGATGAGCGTGAGGTTCAAGAGGATCCAGCCAGCCACCGGGTTCCTCGCCTCCCGAAAGAGCCCCACCACGCCGAGCACACCAGCCGCCGCGACGGTGATCGGTAAGATGGCGACGAGCATCACGAGCGGGTAGTGGAAGGGAGCGCCGGCCCACCACTCCCCGAGGTAGTATGTAAAGCGTTCGTTCTGGAGCCCGGACGTCCAGGTCAAAAACTCCAGGGTGCGACCGACCGGGTCGCGCCACAGCCACGGCCAGACGGCGAAGAAGACCACCGCCCCGATCCCGAAGGCGGCGAACAACCGCGCGAAAGCGGCGCGTTCGCGGTGGTAGATCACGGTCCACAACAGCGCCGCCAGCACGAGGGTAAAGACGTTTAACTTCGTGGCGAACGCTAGCCCCAACAGGATCCCCGCCCACACGATTCTGCGGCGTGTTGCATGCATAAGCATCCGGTGCAGAGCCAGCGCGGAGATTAAGTACATAGATGAGACAGCCCCGTCGAGCTGTCCGAGCCGCGCGAACCCGAAGAGCGCCGGTATTAGCGGCATGGACAGGGCCGTCCCCCAGGCTACTACGCTCCCGAACTCCCGGCGCATAAAACGGAAGGCGGCGAATACGGCGGCGAGGAAGAGCGCGTAAGATGCCATCCGGTATGCGTCGCCGATGCGGTCGAGGTTCTCAGTCCCGAAGACGAGCGCCCCGGCGCCGGCGAAGACCCCGGCCCACAGCTTGAAGAACGGCGGCGCTTCGTGGCTCGGGCTCCAGTAGCGGTCTATGGAGTTCCACCAGTCGGAGGGTTCGGCGGCGACGTGCGCGAACCACGTGAGGTAGGAGTACGAGGAACCAAAGTAGTTCGGCTCGTCCCAGGTAGTACCGATCCTCCCAACAGTCAGAAAACCGATCACCAGGAGCGCGGCAAAGTAGAGCGCCAGCAGCCATCGCTCCGTTACGTTGGGCTTTTTCCTGGAGTCTTCCACGCGCACATTCTAGCCCTGGTGGTACGAGGTGGCCGTCCGGCGAGGCCGGTTAACTTTCTGTTAAAGCGCTTCGGGGTGGCGAAAGGCTGCGCTATACTTTGCCACTATGCAGCGCGAAGTTTCGGATATACAGGCTTCTACGCAGCCGCGCGAGGACTTCGACGGCGTCTCGGTGGTGGTGCCAGTCTTCAACGAGGAGGACTGCATCGCGCGGACGCACGCGGAGATCCAGGCGGCCCTGGCCGGCGTCCCGCACGAGGTCATCTACGTTGACGACGGCTCGACCGACGGCTCCGGGAGGATACTCGAACAGATAGTGGATGGGGATCCCACGGCGCGCGTAATCCGCTTCCGGCGCAACTTTGGCAAGAGTGCGGCCCTGAGCGCCGGTTTCGCCCGCGTAAGCTACGGTGCGGTGGCGACGATGGACGCCGACATGCAGGATGATCCCGACGAGATCCCAAAGCTTATCAACAAGATGTACGACGAGGACCTCGACCTGATCTCCGGCTGGAAGAAGAATCGCCGGGACCCTCTGGAAAAACGCCTTCCCTCCAAGCTCTTCAACAAAACCACCCAGATACTCACCGGCGTCAAGCTCCACGACTTCAACTGCGGCCTGAAGGTTTACCGGAGCGAAGTGGTGCGGGAGGTAACGCTCTACGGGGAGCTTCACCGCTACATCCCGGCGCTCGCCCACTACCGGGGCTTCCGGGTCGGGGAGGCGGTGGTGAACCACCGTCCGAGGGGCGGCGGCTCCTCGAAGTTCGGGCTGGAACGCTACATCCGCGGGATGTTCGACCTCATGAGCATCGTCTTTCTCGGGCTGTACCAGAGACGGCCGTTGCACCTGTTCGGAGGTTTCGGCCTGGTCTTCGCCACCGTCGGGTTCTTGATCAGCGCGTACCTGACGGTGCTGTGGTTCATGGGATACGGCATCGGGGATCGTCCGCTGCTCATTCTCGGCGTGCTGCTCATCATCGTCGGCGTGCAGAGCGTCTCTTTCGGCCTGATCGCCGAGCTCATAGCCCGCACGAGCTACGCCGCGAGCGACCCCCCCTACAGCATCGCCCGCGAGAAACGCGCGGAGCTTCCTTCGTCCGGCGGCTTGCCCGGCGACGGTTCCTCTAAAAGTTGAAGGTCCTCTTCGTAACCTCGACCTTCCCGCGCTCCGACGACGACGATCAAGTCCCCTGGCTCCTCGAACTTGCCCTCGTCCTGCGCGATCGCGGCGTGGACCTCGAAGTTCTCGCCCCTACCTACGCCGGTCTCGCGAGCCACACGGTCCACGGCATCCCCGTCCACCGCTACCGCTACTTCACGAAGAAGCGCGAGGTAGTCACCCACGAAGCCGGTGCGATGAACAACATGGTCGGACGCAAGGACCTCTTTCTACCTGCTTTATCCCTTGTCGGGGCGGGCATGGCCGCGGCGGTGAGGCTCGCCCGCCGCAACCGCTACGACGTGATCCACTCCCACTGGCCCCTCCCGATGGGGATACCCGCCCAGGCCGGAGCATGGACGTCCAAGAAAACCCGACTCGTGGCTACCTTCCATGGCGCCGAGGTCGCGCTGGCGAAACGAAAATCCCACTACGCACCGGTGCTGCGCCGCATAACACGCAACCTCGACGCCGCTATCGCCAACTCCAATAGCACCGCTGCCACCGTCCGGGAGCTTACCGGCGTTAAAGCCACGGTCATCCCGTTCGGACCGCCCCGTGGCGCAGTAGACCTTGATCGGTCACCGGAGAAATCTAGGCCGGATGATGGACTACCCATCGTGTTGGCGGTCGGGCGCGTGATCGAGCGAAAGGGATTCCCCGTGCTGGTGCGGGCGGCGGAGCGGCTGCGGGGCCGGGCGCGGATCGTGATAGTGGGCGGCGGCGAATACGAACCGGTAGTACGGCGGGAGATAGAGAAGACCGGGACCGGTGACGTGGTAACGCTCGCGGGACGGTTATCGAACGCGGCGCTCGCGGATCTATATCGCGACTGCGCGGTCTTCTGCCTGCCGGCCATCGTGGACTCTCGCGGTGAGACCGAGGGGTTGGGAGTCGTCCTGATCGAAGCCATGAGCCACGGCAAGCCGGTCGTCGCGAGCCGCCTTGGCGGCATCGTGGACGCGGTGGAGGATGACGAAAATGGTCTTCTGGTCCCACCTAACGCCCCGGACGCGCTGGCAGAGGCTCTGCTACGCGTTATTGGTGACGAAAAGCTCGCAAACCGCCTGGGAGAGGCTGGCCGCGAGCGGGCGAGGCGGCTGTTCTCATGGGAGAGCGTCGCGGAGCGCCACCTGGAGGTCTACTCGGCGGTCCGGCGGTGAGCGAAGCACTAAGTAAGGCGCGGCGGTTCGTCGGACCGGCGGTGATTCTGCTGGTGGCGGTATTTCTGGTGCGGGCCCTCGTCGGGGGGTGGAGCGAGGCTCGGGAGTACGAGTGGCGCTTCGACCTGCGGTATCTCGGGTTGTCGGTGGTCTTGATCTTCTTGTACTACGCCCAGCAGTGGGGTGGGTGGCGTCTGATCCTGCGGAGCTTCGGCGACCCGTTGGGGAGGTTGGAGTCAGCTGCTATATGGTTCGCCTCCATCCTCGGGCGCTACGTGCCGGGGAACGTGGTGATGGTCGCCGGACGGGTAGCAATGTGCCGCCGGCGCGGCATACCGGCCGCCACGACGTTCACGAGCCTCGTTTACGAGAACGCCCTCATCCTGATCTCCGCCCTCATCGTCGCCGCCGCATCGGTCCCGTTCTGGCCGGCGTTTCCGTACCGCGGCTACGCTCTGCTGCTCGCCGCTCTCGCACCCATCGGCCTGCTCTGCCTCCACCCCGCAGTCTTCGGCCGCCTGGCGAACGCCATCCTCCGCCGGTTCAAGCAGGAGACGCTGGCGACGACGCTGCCGTTCGGACGGGTGCTGCTCCTGCTGCTCTACTACGCCGGAGGATGGGTGCTGCTCGGACTTGCCTTCACCTCGCTGGCCGCCGCCGTAGCGCCGGTTTCGGCGGGAAACCTCGCCTTATTGGTTGGAGGCTATGCGTTCGCTTGGGAGGTGGGTTTCCTGGCGTTCGTTACACCGAGCGGTCTCGGCGTCAAGGAGGGAGTTTTGCTCCTGATCTTGAGCCTGATCTTCCCGGCTCCAGTGGCCGCCGCGCTAGTCGTCCTCTCGCGCCTGTGGCAGACGTTGGCCGAGCTCGCCGCCGCCGGAGTCATCTGGATGCTCGCTCGCGGACGCGGGTTCCTCGAAGCCCACGGCTGACCGCGCTGGCGCTAGATCGAGAGTTGCCCGTCCACGGTTAGGCCGGACGGACCGGAAGCATGCTCTGCAAGGGACTGCCTGTTCAGGATCGTGATCTTTCGGCTGCGCGTCTCGATGATGCCGTCACGCTGGAACTCGCTCATCACCTTCGAGACGGCCTCGCGGGTCGAGGCGATCATGTTCGCCAGGTCTTGGTGCGTAAGACGCACGTCTAGGGCCACACCGTCGCCGTTCTTTTCCCCGAAACGCTCGCTCAGGTTTATGAGCAACGTCGCCAGCCGCGTCGAGACCTCGCGGTGCAACAGGCTCTCTATAACCTCGTCGGACTGTCGCAGCCGCTCCGAGAGCGAGGAGAAGAGCCGGAGCGCGAAGTCCGGGCGGCTCCTCATGGCGCGTTCGATGGAGGCTTTCTGGATGCTCGCAACCCGGGCGTCCGTGACGGCCTCGGCGAAGACGTCCTGCCAGCGGCCCTCGACTAGGTTGAGCTTACCGAAGATGCCGCCGTCCTTGAGCAGCGCCGTCGTCGCCTCCTTGTAGTCGCCGTAGATCTTGTACAGCCGGACCGTCCCGGAGAGGACGAAGTAGAGCTGATCGTCGGGATCGCCGGGGGTAAAGATCATGTCCTTCGGCCCGAAACGGCGCTCGACGGCCCGCAGCCCCGCCTCTTCGAAGTCGTCGAGATCGAAGCCCTCCGGGGCGCTGGTAGCGGCGAACCCCCCCGTACTATGCCTCATGAGCATCTGTGAATTGCCCGCCTCTCTGCTCTGAACATCCCCTGCCTGATCAACTTTCGGTGTCCCCCGACCGGCGGGACTTTTGTATTATACCCGACCGCGACCGGCTTCCGCGCTAGGCTGCCTTCTCACCCCACCGCAACACGACACCCTCGCGCTTGGCGACGAAAAGTAGGTCGTCTCGCACAGCGTTTATGTCGCGGTCGTAGACGGTCACGATACAGAAACCGCAGTGCCGGTAGGCCCAGACGAACGGCGCGAGATCCCCGACGACCGTCGAGCTGGTCTCCAGCCCCCACGCATCCGCAAGGACGAGCCCACGCTCTACAAGGTCCACCTCGATGCGCCATCCTTCGTCGGTCGGTACCTCGAAGTAACCTGGAAGGCTGCCCGCCGGCAACATGCTGCTCCCCAGATCCCTGGCGAACGCCCGCTTGTGCTCCTCAACCCCGAGCAGGTAATCCGTGTCGTCCACGAGCCTCGGCGGCGCGGGGGTATAGATGCGGTTCTCCGTAACCTTTACACCCTCCGGCGGATAGAACCCCACGAACGGCACCGCCGAGCGCCACAGGTGCTGAACGACCCCGAGCGTAACGTTGCGCCGCGCGGCCGGGTCCCCCACCGACTCCGCGACGCGCAGTCCGGTGAGCTTCATGTGTCGCGGCTCCCACGGATGCGGTTCCCCCACGCTCCGCAGCCTCCGCTGCCTCTTGGTTATCCTCTCAATACCTTCCACAACACGAGCATTTTAGCATCCCGCCCGCCCGCCGCTGAACTCTTTTGCAGAGCAAGAAAAAGGCGGGGCTCACACGCGCCCCGCCGATCTTATTTCGGTTTTCCTGTGCGGTCGCTAGTCGCGGCTGACGGCGAGCAGGTAGAGCAGCGTCAGCACGGAGGTCAGGGCCGCGGCTATGTAGGTGAAGGCCGCCGCCGTGAGCACGCGCCGGGTGCCGCCGGCCTCCTTCGCCGAGAGGATACCGTAACGCTGCAGCAGCCCGTAGGCGCGGGTGGAGGCGTTGATCTCGACCGGCAGCGTAACCACGTGGAACGCCAGCACGCCGGCGAAGGCGATGATGGCGAGGTTTATGAAGAAGGTGCCGAGGCCGAAGATCCCCATCATGAACAGCGGCATCCAGAGCGAGGCGCCGAAGTTCACTATCGGCACGAGCCCGGAGCGAAGCTTCATCGGGACGTAGCCGGAGGCGTCCTGGATCGCGTGCCCGACCTCGTGGGCCGCCACGCTGACCCCGGCGATAGTGTTCTTCGAGAAGTTGCCCTCCGAGAGCCGCACCACCTTGCTGCGCGGATCGTAGTGGTCGGTGAGCGTACCGGCCACCGGCTCGACCTTGACATTCGTCAGGCCGTTCTGGTCCAGTATCATACGCGCGGTCTGGGCACCGGTAAGCCCGCTGGCGCTCGTCTGCTTCGAGTACTTCGCGTAAGAACTTCGCACCCACAAGGCCGCAAGACCCGAGATAACGGCCCCGACGATCATCACTATTATGTAACCGAAACTGATGCCCAACGCCTGTCCCTCCTTGGAAACGACTAGTATTGGCAACTATTTTACTACACTCTTATACGCGCCAGACCCCAAAAAGTCTCACGTTCGCGAGCGACCGCAGGCAAACAAAAGGGAGCGGCCGTGAAGCCGCCCCCGGTCTGCGTCGGGTTCCTGCTGGATCAGGTCTGCGCCGCCGCCTGCTCCTGGAGCGTGTCTACGACGCTTGGATCGGCGAGGGTCGAGGTGTCGCCGAGATCCTGTTCGCCTTCGGCGATGCCGCGAAGTATTCGGCGCATGATCTTGCCGCTGCGGGTCTTTGGCAGCTCGTCCACGGCCACGACCTGATGCGGCTGCGACGTCGGCCCTATCTCCGAGCGGACGTGCTTGCGAAGCTCCTGCATCAGCTCTTCGCTGGTCTCCCGGTCGCCTTCGAGGATGACGTAGGCGAAGATGGCCTGGCCCTTATCCTCATCGTGCTTGCCTACGACCGCAGCCTCCGCGACCGCCTTGTGCGAGACGAGCGCGCTCTCCACCTCCGCCGAGCTTACGCGGTGGCCGGAGACGTTCATCACATCGTCCACGCGGCCGGTGATGGTGAAGTAGCCGTCTGCGTCGCGCCGCGCGCCGTCGCCCGCGAAGTAGGTGTCACCGTACTTCTCCCAGTAAGTCTCGCGGTAACGCTCCGGGTCCTTGTAGAGCGTACGAAGCATGCCGGGCCAGGGCTTCTTTATGACCAGGTTGCCCTGTCCCTCGCCCTCGATCTCGTTGCCCTCCTCGTCGAAGAGTCCGGCCTCGATGCCGGGGAACGGTAGGGTTGCGCTGCCGGGTTTGGTGGTGGTGAGGCCGGGGAGCGGTGTGATCATGATCCCGCCGGTCTCCGTCTGCCACCACGTGTCCACTATCGGGCAGCGCCCGCCCCCGATATTCTCGTGGTACCACTCCCAAGCCCTGGGGTTGATCGGCTCGCCGACGCTACCGAGCAGTCGCAGGCTGGTGAGATCATGCTTCTCGATCGGCCCGGTCCCGGTCTTCATGAACGCCCGGATTGCGGTCGGCGCCGTGTAGAGCACCGTTACCTTATGCTTCTCGATGACGTCGAACCAGCGGTCGTTCTCCGGGTAGGCCGGCGTCCCCTCGAACATGAGGGTGGTCCCACCGTTGGCGAGCGGCCCGTAGACGAGGTAAGAATGCCCCGTGACCCAGCCCACGTCCGCCGTACACCAGTACACGTCGTCGTCCTTGAGGTCGTGGACCCACTTGTTCGTAACCTTGACGTGCGTTAGATAGCCGGCCGTCGTGTGGACGATGCCCTTCGGCTTTCCGGTCGAGCCGGAGGAGTAGAGGATGTAGAGCACGTCCTCCGAGTCCATCTCCTCGGCCGGACAGTCGTCGCTCGCGCCCTCCATCAGGTCCTGCCAGTACTGGTCGCGGCCGTCGGTCATCGGTACGTCGTCGCCCGTGCGCTTCACGACCACGACGTTCTCGACGCTCGGCGAGTCGTCGAGGGCCTTGTCCGCGTTCTCTTTTAGCGGGGAGACCTTGCCGCCGCGCGGAGCGGAGTCGGCGGTAACGAGAACTTTCGCTTCGGCGTCGTTCAGGCGGTCGCGCAGGGAGCCGGGCGAGAACGCGGAGAAGACGACCGAATGCGGAGCGCCGATACGCGCGCAGGCCAGCATCGCTATCGCGAGCTCCGGGATCATGGGCAAGTAGATGCCGACCCGGTCGCCCTTCTGTACGCCGAGGTCCTTGAGGACGTTGGCGAACTTCTTGACCTCCGTCGTCAGCTCGGAGTAGGTATAGGTCCTGTTATCGCCGGGCTCGTCACCCTCCCAGATAAAGGCGGTCTTGTCGCCCTTGCCCTGCTCCACCTGGTAGTCTAGGCAATTGTAGGCGACGTTGATCTTGCCGCCGACAAACCACTGGGCCTCAGGCGGGTCCCACTGCAAGACCTGATCGAACTCCTTGAACCAGTGAAGGTTGCGGGCCTGCTCCGCCCAGAAACCTTCGTAGTCCTCGGAAGCCTTCTCGTACACCGAAGCATCTTGAATGTTCGCCTGCGAAACGAACTCCTCCGGCGGCTCGTAACTGCGGACCTCTGTCTGTTCCTCACTCATAATTCTCCTTTCCCCTGTTTCAAACCCGAACCGGGCTGACCTACATGATTCCCACATTGCGTCGCGTCCCAAACGAACGGCGCCTCAAAATCCGATTCCCGGTTTCCTAATCCGAGACCCTTAAAATGTCTCCCGCGTCTTCCCCCTTTCCAGACCATCAAACGACAGGACCCGTAAGATATCCGTGTAGCAGTATACGGTCAACCGGCGCGCTTCGTGGAGAGCCGGTCGAGGCGGCTCTGGAACCGCTTTGCGGAGCGGTCGTCTCCGGCGCCCAAGAGAGCTTCGATGGCCCAGCGGCAAATCTCGATGGCGTCGTCGAGGTCACCCCGGTACTCGTAGAGCACCGCCAGCCGCTCGTAGCAGAAAGTGCCGGTGTGACCGAGATCCACGGCCGCCCGGCAGTGCATGACGAAAGCCTCTAGTTCCGCCGCCTCGCGCCGGCGACGGAAGTGGGTCTGCGCGAGGCACACGTGCGCGATCCGCCGCTCCTCGGAGGTCGCAGCGAGGTCGAGCGCCAAACCGCCGACTCGCCGGACGAAGTCCTCTTCCCCAGCCTGAGCGGCCTGAGCCCCAGCCGTGGCGAGCAGCACGGAGGGTGTACTATCCGGGCTTTGTTCCGCGTACGCTCGCAACGTGTCCGCCACGGCGGTGGGGGCTTCGGATAGTTCCAGGGCGGTGAAGCTGCTCAGGAGGGCGCGGTCGTCCGGGGACAGGTCCGAGATCATGTCCGCAAAGTCTACCCATCCAGCCATGCCCTCTCCTCTCCTAGTGTTTTGCCTACGCGCTCCCGGCCACCGTTCGCAGGCTCCGTATATTATGAAATATTTGTTAAACTCCTCGCATTCATGAGTGCGAGGAGTAATGTCGGGGCTGCGCTGGCCCACATAAGGGGCTTGTTGAGCCGGGAGGATTGGATCTATCTCCTGAGTCTTCTCGTCCCTCTATGCCTCTTCAACGTCTCGTTAAAAGTTATTCGGATAGTAACCCAACTCGACGCTCCGGGGCCGCTGGGGTTCCTGGATCAGGCCCGCTCCGATATCTTCTTCAACCTGGGTTACGCGGTACTCTGGATCGGGCTCTTCTCAATCGTCCGTTCCGGCATCCCCCGCTACACACTACTGATCCTATTCCACGTCTCGGCGCTCGTCGTCGCTATGCTCACCACGAGCGCGCACTTCTTCTACAAGTCGACCGGCTCCGCCCTGAGCTTCGACTTCGTGATCCTCTCGCTCTCGAAGTTCGGGGAGGTCCAGGGGGCGATAACCTCGGAGGCCTCGACGCTCCGCTGGCTCCTGCTCTCGATGGTGCTGTTCTACGTGGTGGCCGGTCCGGCCATCGTGACGTTCTTCATGACCCGCGACTGGCATCTCCCCGTACAGACCGCCGGCCGGCCCTGGGCGGCCCCCCTCGTCATGTGCACCGCGGCGCTGGCGTTCGCCGGGCTCTCGCTGCTGCCGAGCGCGACGGGCGCGAGCGACACCTTCTCTCGCGACTCCCTGGCGAACCTCTTCGTCATGGAGATATCCACCCCGGACCTGGAGGCTATCCGCGCCGAGACGACCACCGAGCTCGCCTCCGAGAAACTGCCGACGCAGACGGAACTGGCCCGCACACCCGAGACAGAGAAGCGAAACGTGGTGATGGTCTTTCTGGAGTCCACCCGCGCCGAGTCCACCACCCCATATAAGAAAGACCTGAAGACCACGCCCTTTCTGGACGAACTCTCGAAGGAGAGCCTGATGGCCGAGCGGGCCTACGCGGTCGTCCCTCACACCTCGAAGGCGCTCGTCGCCGCCAACTGCGGTGTCGCCCCGCCGCTCGACACCAAAAACACCGAGGCGGAGCCGGACGTGATCCCCGCCCAGTGCATCCCCGACCTCCTCAAAGAACAGGGCTACCGCACGGCTTTTTTCCAGTCCGCAACCGAAGACTTCGAGCGCCGCCGGGCGCTGGTGGATAACTTCGGCTACGACGATTTCTTCCCCGTCAACAGCATGGATAAGAAGGGCTTCGACACCGCCAACTACTTCGGCTACGAGGACGACATCATGCTGGAGCCGAGCCGGAAGTGGCTGGAGGAGAACGGAGATCAAGGCCCGTTCCTGACCACCTATCTGACCGTTACCTCTCACCACAACTACACCGTCCCGAAGCGCTACGGCGAGAAGGATTTCGTCAACGACGAGGTGGTCAACGACTACCTGAACACCGTCCGCTATCAGGACATGTTCCTGAAGAACCTCGTGCAGCAGTACAAGGACCTCGGCCTGTACGACAACACCATCTTTATCGTGCTCGGCGACCACGGCGAGGGCTTCGGGGAGCACGGCCTCAAACAACACGACAACACCATCTACAACGAGGGTCTGCGGATACCGTTTTTGATCCACGACCCGCAAGACCCGCAAGCCACGCGCGTGGAGGCTCCGGTCAACGAGCTGGACGTGCTGCCCACGCTCGCCGACCTGCTCGGCTACGACATCCGGGGCGGTACTTATCCAGGATTCTCGATGCTCGCGCCGCCCGATGATCGCACGCTGCTGGCGAGCTGCTACTACGAGAACACATGTCTGGCGAGCATAAAGGGTGATGAGAAGTACATCTACCACTTTGGACAGCGCGACGAGGAGTTCTTCGACCTTTCCACAGACCCGCACGAGCAGGAGAACCTGGCCTCGGATCACGAGGAGGAGATAAAGGACCGCCGCTACGAGCTGCTGGCCTGGGAGTCGAAGATCAAGGCGATCTACGACCAGCGCCTGGCCGAGCTGAACCGCGAACGCACCTCGGCGATGGAGAAGACCGCCGCCGAGAACGATTAGCGCGGCTCTTTTAGCGCGGCTCCTCCCGCCGATTGCGCGGAACGACCTCGTAGAAGACTCCTTTGTCATCCTCGACGAGGTTGTATCCTTCCTCCCTGAACAGGCCCCGATTGAGTGACGCCGTACCACCGGGGAACAGCACGTAGACCGGGCCGTCTTTTAGGAACCGGCGGGACTCGGCGGCCCACTTCCTGGTCTTGGCCGTCCAGTCGCCGGGCTTGAACGGGTCCACGAGCCGTAGGTCTGTCCGGCGCTGCTCGACGAGGGTCATGTACCAGAGCGCGCTGCCGTTGTGCAAAACGGTCGAGTTCTTGCGCGTGCCGTCCACCACGGCTTCTATAGTGTCGCGTCCGGTGTAGTCGCCGCTTCGGTTGACCGCTTTGTACGTCGCCCCGAGCCCGTAGACCGGGGAGAGAATGATCGCCACCGAGAAGATCGCCAGCACCGCCATGCGCCAATCCGGCCGGAGACTTTGGGCGGCGATGTCCACTACGTCAATCACGGCCCAGAAGCCCGCGCTGACGAAGATGGAGATCACCAAGTACACCGGAATGAAGTAGATGTAGAAGTCGATGATGTTGTATTCGATGGCGTACACGAACCAGCCCAGTCCCAGGAAAGAGAACGTAACGAGGCTGGCCCGGTCGCGCACGAGCAGGTAGAGGACACCGAGCGCCGCGACCGCGAAGAAGGCGGGGTGAAACTGGTTGGCGAGTAAGCCGCCGAACAACTTGAGGCGTCCGGGGATCTCATCCAGCCCGTAGGCGAACATCCGCTCCTCGAACCGGCTCCCCGTCACGAGTATCCAGAAATTGTGCCAGGTGGACGGGTCGCTCTCGTTGAGCGGCGGGTTCATGCGCGCCCGAATAGGCAGGTACAGATACGGCGTGAGCCCGAGCAGAAAAAGTCCTACACCCTTGATAACGAGCCGCCACTGGATTAGCTTGCGGGGCTCGGTCAGTCCGACGAAGATGGCCGCCGCCGGAATCAGGAGGCCGCTCGTCATATGATGGCTGAGCGAGAGCCCCATCAAGAAGGCAGCCAGCAGCAGGTAGCGGTCCCGCCTCGTCTGCCGCCACACGTAGAGGACCAGCAACACCAGGCAGATGAACAGCGCGTTCAGGGTGTAGACCTCGGTGATGACAGCCTGGCTCCAGAAGGTGCGGCTGACGCCGAAGAGCAGCGCCGCCCCGGCCGCCGGCGCGACCCTCCCGGTCAGCCGGTGGCCGAGCAAGTACAACAAGAACACGGAGATAGCCCCGAACACGGCTGAGGCCAGGTTGACCCGGTAGCCCACGTCCCCGAAGGGCAGGTACGTAAAGAGCTTGGCGAGCACTATGTAGAGCGGGTACCCGGTCGGATTCGGGATGCCGAGCAGGTACGCCTGCACCTGGAGCATGACCGAGTCGTAAAGCCCACTCGGGTCGTAGTACATCACCGTCGGCGCGAGCGTCATTATGTACAGTGCGAGCGAGAAGAGCGCGACTCCGGCTCCAACCGCCGTACCGATAACTTCGACGGACAGCCCGCCCTTTGCGTTAAATTCACGTTTCACGGTACGGGATTCTAAACACTCGGCCGCCACGATGCGCGTAAGAATCACGGATTCCAGCCGGCGGTAAGCCGGCGGTAGCCAGCGACGGTAGCATCCCCTAGACTATCCCGGCGGACACGCCCACTACCAGAAGAGACGAGAGGACGAACGATGAGCGGACTTTTGGACGGCAAAAAGATACTGGTGACCGGGGTCCTCGACCGGCGTTCCATCGCCTACTCGGCCGCGCGCCTGGCCCAGGAGCAGGGCGCGGAGATAGTCCTCTCCGGCTTCGGACGGGCGAAGAGCCTAACCGCCCGCACCGCCAAGAAGCTAGATCCCGAACCACCCGTCCTGGAGCTGGACGTGAACAAGCCCGAGGACATAGAAGCCGTGGCGAAGGACCTGAAAGAGCGGTGGGACGAGCTGCACGGCATCGTCCACGCTATCGCCTTCGCCCCTGAAGACGCCCTCGGCGGCAACTTTCTGACCGCCGAATGGCCCTCAGTGGCGACCGCTGTACAGACCTCAGCCTACTCGCTCAAGGCGCTCTCGGTCGGACTCGCGGACCTGATGAAGCCCGGCTCCTCGGTCGTCGGCCTGGACTTCGACGCCCGCGTCGCCTGGCCCGCCTACGACTGGATGGGCGTGGCGAAGGCCGCTCTAGAGTCCACGAGCCGCTACCTCGCCCGCGACCTCGGCGAGAAAGGCATCCGGGTAAACCTCGTCTCCGCCGGCCCGATAAAGACCCTCGCCGCCAAAGGCATCAGCGGCTTCGAGGCCATAGAGGGTGAGTGGGAACGCCAAGCGCCCCTGAGTTGGAACACCGCCGATCCCGAGCCTGTCGGCCGGGCGATTGTCAGCCTGCTAAGCGACTGGTGGCCGGCGACGACGGGAGAGTTGATCCACGTGGACGGCGGTTACCACGCGATGGGAGCGCCGATCAAGTAGCCGCAACCTACTCGTACCGCTCGACCCACTCCTTGCGGCGCTTTTTGTAGTGCGGGTCTTCGCGCGCCTCTACGTATCTCTTATAGAAGACGCGGGCGGCGTGGGCCTTCTCGGAGTCGAGCGCGTCGGCCTCTTGCGGCAGTTTGTTGCCGTACGCGTCGTACTTCTTGCCGGAGCGGTGATTGGCGTAGCGGCGGGCGCGGGTGTAGCCCATCTGGAGGAACTTGCGGGCCATATCCATGCCTACGAAATCGTCTTGCTCCTTGTAATCCAGGAACATAGCGTAGATCTTCTCCGAAGACTCGCGGGCGATCTCCTCGGTCTTGAAGCGCCAGTGGGGCAGGATCTCACCCTTGTAAGGCTGAACCATGAGCACGCCCTGCTCCCCCTTGCCGACCCGGTAGAGATGCGACTCCTCGCGGAAGTCCAGGTTCTTGTAGTCAAGTGAATAGTCGAATCCGGACAAGGCTTCTCTACGAGCGACGGGCCAGCGAGGCGAACTTGGTGTACTGCT
>CALMWA010000219.1 GCA_937873125.1 uncultured Actinomycetes bacterium
CGCACCGAGATGCAGAAACGCTTCGAAGGTTTGGTGGACAAGTGAGATACCGGTAGGCTGGGCCAAACACTCATCCGCCCTGGCCCAGCCCTGCCTCGCGGGCGCGGACGATTGCCTGGGCGCGGTCGGCGACCTGGAGTTTGGTGAAGATGTTGGAGACGTAATTGCGAACGGTCTTCAGGCTGAGGAATAGTTCGCCGGCGATCTCCGCGTTGTTTCGTCCGGCGGCGAGGAGGTCCAGGATCTCGCGCTCGCGGTCGGTTAGCTCGGGGAAGATAGTACGAGGCGTTCGCGCCGGTGCCGGCGTGGGAGGGCTGAAGTATTGGATCAGGCGCCGTGCGATGCCGGGTCCGAAGACCGCCTCGCCGCGGGCCACCGCCCGGATCGCCAGCAGCATCTCCTCCTTGTCCGCGCCCTTGAGCAGGTATCCGCGAGCCCCGGCGCGCATGGCGGCGAAGACCGAGTCGTCGTCTTCGACCATGGTGACGACTAGGATGCCGGTCTCCGGAGCCTTCTCCAGGATCTTGCGGGTGGCCTCTATGCCGCCCGTACCCGGCATTCGGAGGTCCATCAGGATCACGTCCGGCGCAAGCTCGGCGGCCAGAGCCACGGCTTCGTCGCCGTCCGTGGCTTCTCCGACCAATTCCGTATCCGGTGTCGCCTCAAAGAGCACGCGCAATCCGTCGCGGAAGAAGGGATGGTCGTCGGCGATGAGGACCCGGATGGACGCCATGCTTACACCTCTGATCCCGTGCCGTCCGATGCGCGCGTCGTGCAGGGTAGAGCCGCCCGCACGCGTGTTCCACCCGCCGATGGTGACTCCACAACGCAGCTTCCGCCCAACTCCTCCGCCCGCTCGCGCATGGAGGAGAGTCCGACGCCCGGACCGCGCTCGGAGGAGAGTCCGCGTCCATCGTCTGTGATCTCCAGTCGGAGCTTGCCGGCTTTCTCGTCCAGGGAGAGAAGGACGACGCACTCTTGCGCCCCGGCGTGGCGCGCTGCGTTTGTCAGGGCCTCCTGGGCGATGCGGTAAGCGGCGACTTCGACGGCGGCCGGTAGCGTCGGCAGGTCCTTCGGTATCTCGACCGAGACGAGCAGTCCGTTCGCGTTGTATTGTGCGGCGGTCTCGCGGATCGCGCCGATTAGACCGAGGTCATCGAGAGCGGGAGGACGCAGCGCGTAAACGAGGCGCCGGATGTCTGCAACGGCGCTCTGCGACTGCGCCTTCAGGCTGTGGATCAGGGCGCGGGCGGCTGCGGGGTCTTCTTCCACCAGGTCGTCAGCCACGTCGAGCTTGAGCGTGAGGCTGCCGAGCATCGGGCCGAGTCCGTCGTGCAAGTCCCGGCGAATCCTCCGTCGCTCCTCCTCCCGCGTGTTGACGAGGCGTTCGCGCGAGCGCTGCAGGTCGGTCGTCAGGCGCACGGTGTAGGCGGCGATACCGGCCTGCCGGGCGAGGTCTTCGAGCAGGTGCCGGTCGGCGGGGGTGAATTCCTCGCCGGGCGCGCGGGGGGCGAGGATCAGCTCGCCGATAGCCTCTCCCTGGTGCACGAGCGGCAGCCGCAGCGGATCATCCACCGGAGTTCCGGACGCGGCGACGACTAACTCCTCTCCCTCCCTGAGCGTGATGGCGGCGTAGGGCAGCTTGAGCGCCTCGCGCACCGTCCGCACGACCGTCGGCAGGACGGACTCGGGAGCCAGCGTGCCCTCCAGGCGCTCCCCGAGGCGCGAGACCACGGCGTATGGATCGTCGCGCTCGCCGTACATCAGGCGGTTGACACCGCGCTGGAGACGGTCCCGGAGCGGGGCGAACAGCACCGCAACGATGCCGGTGGCGAACAGGGAGACGAACAGGCTGTCGTCCGTCCTGAGCAGCGCGCCGAGGTAGCCCACCACGAAGACATAGATGCCGACGACGCAGGCTGTCAAGGCGCCGTAGACCAGCGTGCGGTTGACGATCGGGTCTATGTCCCAGAGGCGGTAACGCAGCACGGCGACGCCGACGGCGATGGGCACGAGCATAAAGGCGAAGCCGTAGGTGATCGAGGTGAAGAGCGCGAAGAGCACGGTGGTGACGCCGGGCCGGTTGAATACCGGCAGCTCTTCGAGGTTCGCCGTCCCGATGAAACACACGATCGCCGCGAGCAGGGCGAACACCACCCACTTGGTCTGCTGGCGCTGGAGCGGTGTAGAGACTCGCCGGTAGCGGTATATCTGGGCGTAGATCATGGTGCCGATGAAGACGATGAACTGCGCCTCTTCGAGCAGGTCGAAAGGTGGCGGCCAGCTCTCTATGTCTAGCGGAGTATCCGGGAAGAACGTATCGAGGATCAGGCTCACGACGAACACGAGGGCCACCCAGCGCGTCCAGCGCGGCACGAACCGCCCGTCGGGAAAGAGGTAGAGCATGAAGAAGAAGGCGGCGAACCCGAAGATGCTCAGAGCTTCGCCCACGAAGTCCAGTACCGGATGGATGCCCAACAACTTGTCGAGCGTGTTCGGCCAGATCGCGCCGAACGTGACCAGTGTGATCGAGAAGAACAACGCCGCCGGGTCGTCCGAACGGCGCCAGAAGATCATCGCCCCAACTCCGAAGAACACAACCGCGAGCAAGACGAGGACCGCGACCCAGTAGAAAACATACGTCCCGAACGGAATACTGAGCTGCTCCAGCCCTGCCTTCAGAGCGTCCGGGGAGTGCATGTTGCGGACGGAGTCCGAGCGCGCCTCGGCGTAGTACGGCGGCACGCTCGCGGCGAAACCTCCCACACTGACCACCGCCACGAGCATCCAGCCCGCCCGCGCGAGGACTAGCCAGAGACCGCGCAGTGAGCCGGGCGAAGCCTCCGACTTCACCGCGTTGTTCACCGGTCCGCCTCGGGCGTACGCGGTGCTTCTCGTTTGCTGATCGTTGGTTTCCATCGAGGCTAATTTTCCTCCTAATCCGGTCTCGGCACAATCGCTACATCAAATATTGTGAGAACCTGAAGGTGTCGAGGGACCAGAGCATCGGCAGCTTCAGTCCCTAACTGTATGCTCGTATCTCTCAGCCAACGCGCGCGGGTTGTCCTGCCGGACTATGGTCCCGAGAGCGCAGGCCGCGGCCCAGCAGTATCCAGGCGACCCCGTACGGGACGGTGATCGCTGCCCAGAAGCCGAGGTCGGTATCTGGAGAGATAGCCCCGCCAACCACGGCGAGCAAGACCCCGAGCGGCAGGGCGGCGACGAGCAACAGCCCTCCGGCCTTGCCAGGAACGATCGCGCCTCGTTCTGATAATGGCTATTCCGAGAGGTACAGAACCTGCCAGTAGGAGCAGGAAGCCGATCAGGAACAAGGAGTGGCCCACGGCGCTCTCGGAGCCGCTAAAGGTGAGCGAAGCGACTTCTACGCCGTTGCCCACGAACATGAGCGCGAGCCCGGCGAAGGACACCAGGAAGCCGGCGTTGCCCAACCTTCCGTAGGTCTCTGCGTGCAGCGCGCGCAGGCCGACCAGACCCACCAGCAGCAACGCCAGCGGGAGGACGGCCAGTAGCCAGTAGACGGCGGCGGAAGCCAGGTGGGCGAGCGTTCCGGGCCGCGCGTTCTGGATGTCCACGGCGACGGTCCCCAGTGGGAGCACGGCCCACAGTATTCCTCCGAGCATCCCCGCCCATGCGCTCCACCCGATCAACGTTCGTGATGACATATCTTGCCTCCTTTACTCGATCTCTTGCGTGAGTCTGTTCGGAGAACCTTCGTCCGCGGGGCTACTGCACCCTCGGAAGAGCGCCGAGTCCCACTTCATCGACCGCCGATGTCTGTCCACGGCCCCAATCCGCGTCGGACATGCCGAGTACCTTTGCGCCGACAATGCCGAGCCCAACGGCCAGCAGGGCGAAGGCGGCGTAACCGGGGTAGTCGCTGTCAAGCGGCACGAACGCCGGCAAGATGGACAGGAAGACGCAGACGGGCGCCCAGATGGGGGCGATACCGGCCCTGTAAAGACCGATGGTCAGAAGGATCAGACCCAGAGAGAGGCTGAGCAGGAACATCAGCATGGCGATGATGCCGATGATGACGCTGCTGTCGAGTTGTTTGCTGACCGAGATCACGGCCTCCTGCTGGCCTTCCATCCGGGCCATCTCTCCCATCACCACGAACAGCATCTGGTGGCAGGCGTAGCCGACGGCCCCGATGATGGCGAGCGCGCCGCCGACGTGACCGAGTACGACGCCGCGTCCTTTGAGTAGGTGGACCATTCCCACCACGGCCGGCACGAAGAGGATCGCCGCGAGCAGTCCGAGCAAGGTCGCGAAGGTCCAGATCGCCGACTTTTCGGCCACGGCCGCGAAGAACTGTTGGTCTGACTCCTGGGAGAAGAACCGGCTGTACATCACCTCCGAAACCATGAAGGCCAGCGGCGCGGCGATCAGGCACAAGCCTGCCAGTGTCCGGCGGAAGTTGTCCGCGGCGTTGATCTTTAGCATCACGATCTCCTTTCTCGTTTGTTTTCGTAATGCGGGATTACTCTACGAGGCAGCGGTGTCCGACCGTCAGAGGCAGGAGTCCTTATCCTCTGGGAATCGTTCCCGAAGTTTGGGATCGACTTCCCGACGTGATCGCCTTGAGGAGTGTATTGGTATACTTCGGGATACACATCAGGAGGTGTATTGATATGCGGACGAACATCGTGCTCGACGACGAGCTGGTAGAGGAGGCGTTCCGGCACTCGGACGCGAAGACTAAGCGGGAGTTGGTGGACCGGGCCTTACGCGAGTTCGTAGCGAACCACAAGCGTAAGGACATACGCGAGTTGCGGGGGAAAGTATCTTTCCACCCCGGATACGACTACAAGAAGCTGCGTGAAGGAAAGTAATCCTGTACCTCGTAGATACCTCTGTCTGGATAGACTACTTAGGGGGCAGGGAAAACGAGGCCACGAGACGTTTCGCGGAGGTGTTGGACCGGGGCTATCCAGTGGGGCTTACGAGCGTCGTCTACCAGGAGGTCATTCAAGGTCTCTCCTCTCGCGAGGAGTTCGACCGTACCTCGGAGTATCTGGGCTCTCAGACCTTCTATCATCCCAGAGATCCTATCGAAAGCTACAGAGAAGCTGCCCTCATCTACTTCCGCTGCCGCCGCGCGGGGATAACCATCCGCAGTGCTATCGACTGCCTCATCGCCCGCGTCGCCATCGAGCACGATCTCACGCTCCTGCACAACGATAGCGACTTCGACAACATGGCAACAGTCATGACCGAACTGACTCTAGCCTGAAATCCACTACTTAGATTGCTCTGCGCCGTACGTGAAAACCTATGGGATCATCTATAATCGACTCAGGCCACGCATGCGAATTTCAGGGAAGAGGTTGCGAGTATGGCGAATGATCCTTTTGGCGCGCAAACGACGCTGAACACTAGTACAGGTGACGTAGAACTCTACAGCCTGAAGACGTTGGATGAGAAGGTGAGCGGAGACGTCTCGAAGCTGCCGTATTCCATCCGCGTGATGCTGGAATCTCTGCTCCGAAACGCGGGCGGCAAGTTCGTCTCCGAGGAGGACGTTGAGGCTCTGGCCAACTGGCCGGAGTCCATAGGCGGGGAGCTGGCCTATCTACCGGCCCGCGTGGTGATGCAGGACTTCACGGGGGTTCCGGCTATCGTGGACCTGGCGGCGATGCGGAGCGCGATGAAGGAGGTTGGGGGAGACCCGAAGAAGATCAACCCGCTCGTACCCACCGATCTCGTCATAGACCACTCCGTCCAGGTGGACGCTTTCGGCTCGTCCGCCGCGCTGCAGTTCAACGCGGAGCGCGAGTTTGAGCGCAACCATGAACGCTACGAGTTCCTGAAGTGGGGCCAGCAGGCGTTCGACGATTTCTCCGTCGTCCCGCCCGCGACCGGCATCGTGCATCAGGTCAACCTGGAGTACCTGGCGAAGGGCGTTGTCGTAAAGGACGGCGTCGCGATGCCGGACACGCTCGTCGGGACCGACAGCCACACCACCATGATCAACGGCCTCGGCGTCCTCGGCTGGGGCGTCGGCGGCATCGAGGCGGAGGCCGTAACCCTCGGCCAGCCCTATTACATGCTCGTCCCGGAGGTCATCGGTTTCAAGCTGACCGGCGCCCTTCAGGAGGGCGTCACGGCGACGGACCTCGTCCTCACCGTCACGCAGATGCTCCGCAAGAAGGGCGTCGTCGGCAAGTTCGTGGAGTTCTACGGCGAGGGGCTGTCCAGGCTTAGTCTCCCGGACCGCGCCACCATCGCCAATATGTCGCCGGAGTTCGGGGCGACGTGTACGTTCTTCCCGGTGGACGACGAGACGCTCAAGTACCTGCGCGGCACCGGCCGCGACGAGGAGCTGGTCGAGCTGGTCGAGGCGTACTACAAGGAGCAGGGCCTCTTCCGCACCGAGGAAGCCCCGGACCCGGAGTTTTCCGAGGTGCTGGAGCTCGACATGGACACCGTCGAGTCGAGCCTCGCGGGGCCGCGCCGCCCGCAGGACCGGGTCGCCCTCACGGATATGCAGCCGTCGTTCCGGCAGGCGCTGGCGGACATGGTCGGCTTGGATCACGCGCTGGTCAGCAACGGATCGAAAGACGACGCTTACAACCACGCCGACGAGGAGTCCTTCCCAGCCAGCGACACCCCAAACCCGGACATCCGCACCGGTGATGACCACACCTCCGACGACACCGAGAGCATGGAGGCTAGCGACACGCCGAGCGGAGCGGCGGACGCGACGGGTGAGGGCGAGGGCGATCCGACCTCCGGCGGCGCGCCGGAGAGCGACGAGCCTGAGGCCACGCCTTCCGGAGACGTCACGGTAACGGTGGACGGCGAGGAGCTTCACCTCAAGCACGGCTCCGCCGTCATCGCCGCCATCACGAGCTGCACCAACACGTCCAACCCGTCCGTGATGATGGCCGCCGGCCTGCTGGCGAAGAAGGCCGTGGAGAAGGGCCTCAAGGTCGCGCCGCATGTCAAGACTAGCCTCGCGCCGGGCTCGAAGGTCGTGACGGAGTATCTCCAGACCGCGGACTTGTTGCCGTACCTCGAAGAGCTCAAGTTCGATGTGGTGGGCTACGGGTGCACGACGTGCATCGGCAACTCCGGGCCGCTGGCGGAGGAGATCTCGGCCGCCGTCGAGGAGAATGACCTCGTCGTCGCCGCCGTCCTCTCGGGCAACCGCAACTTC
>CALMWA010000220.1 GCA_937873125.1 uncultured Actinomycetes bacterium
CGTCCAGGGATCCATGTCCAGCCCGGGGACCAGCAGAATCTCCCGGATGCGTTCGGCAGCCGGCGTTCCGCCGGGTTCGCGCGTAAAGTGCGTCGGGGGATCCACGTCCGCCAAAATTTGTTCGAGATGCTTGACGAGGGTCGATTTGCCCGAGAAGTCCAGCCCCTCGACGGTTACGAAAACGCCCCGGCTCGCGGCGGGTCTCTCCGGAACTCTCTAGGCCGCGGCCCGGCGCAGCGCGTGGCGCTCGGCGGCCTGAACGTGCGCCTCGAAGAGGTTTCGGTGCTCTGCGCCGGCGTCGCGCATCGCCTCAGCGTGCCACTGAACCCCGACCAGCCACCGCTCCGAGAAATCGTGCGACTCGATGGCCTCTATCACCCCGTCCGAAGACCGGGCGGAGACCCGGAGCCCATCCGCCAGATCCTTGATGCCCTGGTGATGGTAAGAGTTCACCTTGACGCAGGTGCTAGACGTAATTCCACCGACCCACGAACCCTCGTGGATCTCGACCTCGTGCGTCGCCTGCCACTTCGGAGTCTCTTGCCGATGGAGCAATATATCCCGACCCAACTGCGACGGAAGATCCTGATACAACGTCCCACCCAGAGCCACGTTCAACACCTGCAAACCTCGGCAGATGCCGAAGATGGGGATTCCGCGCCGCAACGCCTCCCCCAGCAACGCCATCTCGAATGCGTCCCGCTCCGGAAGCGTCACGTTCAGCTCCGGCAGGGGCTTCTCGCCGTAGTAGCTCGGGTCCAGATCGCTGCCCCCGCTCAGGAGCAGTCCATCGAGCCCGCCGATGACGGCCTCCGCCGCCCGCCGCTCACCTACGGGCGGAAGCACCACGGGCACTCCTCCGGCGTGGGCGACACCCTCGACGTAATCCAGGTCCGCCCGGACAAAACGGCCGAGTGGCCGGTCCGCGATCTGATCTATGTCTTCTTTTAGAGTGGCGGTTACGCCGATTACGGGTGCCAAGCTAACTCATCCTTTAACAAAATCTTCATTTATCTTAACTATAGCGTAGCAGAATAGCATACTATCGCGAAGAGCGTCCACATTAGGGCATATCCGAAAGCGCGGGCGCGGGTGGTGTCCGCGCGGCTTTGGGGAATATCAAGGTTAGAGAGTTCCAGCCGGTCCTCTAGGTGGTGGATTTCTCCAGTTCCTTCACGCTCTCGGTTGATGGCTGCTCCCCCTCCTGTTGCTCCTCGGCCGCTTTGGCTGCGGCGGCTTCTTTCTGCTCCTGCTTCTTCGGGCAGTCCATGTTGATGCATGTAATCCAGGGCCGACGGCCACCGAGCACCTTTATCTCCGGCGAGCCGCAGGCGTCACAGGTGGTGCCGAGCGGTATGATCTCGCCGCGCTGCGGCAGCGGGTACGTAACAGTGCAGTCCGGGTATCCTGAACAGCCGACGAAGCGCTTGCGGCTCTTGCGGTTGCGGCGGATGATGAGGTCGTGACCGCTCACCGGACACTTGCCCAGCGTCTCGTCCGTGCGGATGCCCTCCCACACGATATCCGCGAACTCGGTCTCGGAGTTCTGGAGGTGTTCGTAGACCCGGCGGAGCACGTCGCGCGACTCGTCCACGACGTTCTCTTTGCTGATCTTGCCTTCAGATATCGCGTCCATGCTCTTCTCAAGCTCGGCGGTCATCTCGTGCGAGGCGATCTCGGAGGCGAAGTCCGTAAGCGCCTGCGCTACCTTGATCCCCTTCTCGGTTGGGATCAGCGGGTCGTCATGGACGTAGCCACGGTCGTAGAGGTTCTGGATGATGTTCGGCCGCGTCGCCTTGGTGCCGAGGCCCAGGTCTTCCATCACGTTGATCAGGCGTCCAGCGCCGTAGCGTCCGGGCGGCTGCGTCTCCTTCGCCAGTACCTCCGCGCTAACGACCTTCACGACTTCGCCCTCGCTGAGGTTCGGTATCTCCTCGTCGGCGCGGCGGCTATAGGGATACGCGCCGAGCCAACCTTCCTCGGTTACAACAGTGCCGCCCGTGGTCAGGGTCTCGCCACCAGAGTCGAAGCGCAGCGTGGTGCGGAGCGTCTTGGCTGGTCCCATCAAGGTCGCCAGGAAGCGCCGCACGACGAGCTGGTAGATCTTCCACTGGTCATCGCGCAGCGCCTTCTTGGAGGCATAGCCGGTCGGGTAGATCGGGGGGTGGTCCGTGGTCTCTTTCTTGCCGCGCGTCGGGGAGAGCTTGTCTTTTGCGAGCAGCTTCTCCGCGTGCTGTCCGACGCCCTCGACGCGCTTGAGGAACCCGAGGACTTCCCGGAGGTCCAGCGAGCGCGGGTAGACGGTGTTGTCAGTACGTGGATAGGAGATGTAGCCGTCGGTGTAGAGATCTTCGGCGAGGCGCGCAGCCCTCGACGGCGCGAACCCGATGCTCGCAGCCGCCGTGAGGAAGCTGGTGGTGTTGAACGGCGTCGTCGGCGGACGGGACGCGGACTTCTGCTTGACCTCCGTTACAGTGGCGGTCTCGGCGAGGTTCTCGTACGCCTCGCGAACGGCCGCCTCTTCCTTGAAGCGCTCGGTGGCGTGGCGGACGTTGAACGGCTCGCCGTTCTGTAGCGTGGCTTCGAGTTCCCAGTACGGCTCAGGGATGAAAGCCCGGCGCTCGCGCTCACGCGCAGCGATCAGGGCCAGCGTCGGTGATTGGACGCGCCCGACGGAGAGGAACGCGCTGCCGTAGCGCTTCGTGGCGCGGGAGACCCATCGCGTGAGGGTCGCGCCCCAGATCAGGTCAATATCCTGCCGCGCTTCGCCGGCCGCCGCGAGATCCCGCGAGACCTCGACGAGGTTGTCGAAGGCCCGGTTGACCTCGCCCGTCGTGAGGGCCGAGAACCGCGAACGTTCGACGTGATCCATCAGCTTCGGGTTCGCCTCGAAGACCAGCGAGAGGGCCTCGACCCCGATCAACTCGCCCTCTCGGTCGAAGTCCGTAGCCACGACGACCCTGTCGGCCTTCTTGGAGAGCGACTTGATGGCGTCGGCGACGCCCTTCTCGGAGACGGACTTCAGGATCTCCGCGTCGATCAACTGCGACGGCTCGACCTTCTGCCAGTTGGAGTACTCCTCCGGGTATTCGGGGTTGAGGACGTGGCCTTTCAGGCCGACGGAGACGCACTCCTCGCCCTTCCAGGTGAACGTATGATGCGGCACGCTGCGATGCTTGCCCTCCTTGACGGACCCCTCCGCTAGGAACTGGGCGATCTTTTTAGCGGCGTTTGCTTTCTCAGAGATTATTAATCGCATATTGATCCTGGTTATAACACAATGCAGTATCTTGTAGAGGGAGCCACAATGACTGGCGTACCGTCGCTCACGCGACCCTACCGTTCGGTCCCGGTCGTAGAAGCGTCATCCGGCAACGCCTCTCCTACTTCACCGATCATGGCCCGCACGACCAGCAGGCCGGCCACACCGATGAGCGTGGCGAACCAGAGGGTGGAGAGCC
>CALMWA010000221.1 GCA_937873125.1 uncultured Actinomycetes bacterium
CGAGACCTTCGAGACCGCGGCGCACGAAGTCGTCGTGGTTCGTACGAACGCCGCCGGCGGTAGTGCGCAAGATATCTACGTCCCTTTCACCCTGGAGCACATCCCGGAGTTGGACCTCGAAGCCGGACGTCTCGTGGTCCGGCCGCCGGAGGAGTAGGTACGTGCGGAGCATCGATGTCTTCTGCGTCTTCCCGGAGGTGGTGGACGTGGCCCTGCAGGTCGGAGTCGTGGGCCGGGCGATAGAGCGGGGCGATGTGGGCTACCGGAGCTTCGATCTTCGGGAGTACGCGCCGGGGGGCAGGATCGACGACGCGCCGTTCGGCGGCGGTTCCGGGATGGTCGTGCGGGTGGACGTGGTGGCGCGGGCTTTTGAGGAAGTCTACGCTGTGGCGGCGCGCCAGGTCCGAGAGTCACGGCGCGTCATAGTGACCGAAGCGTGGGGCCGGACGATGAACCAGGGATACGTCGCGGAGGTGGCCGCCGGAGAGGACGTCACTGTCGTCTGTGGACGCTACGGTGGCGTTGATGAACGGGTTCGGAATAAGCTTGCAAACGAGAGTGTTTCGCTCGGCGAGTTCGTGCTTTCGGGTGGGGAGATTGTAGCGGCGGCGCTCGCGGACGCGGTGATACGGCTCCGGGAAGGTGTGCTGGGCAATGCGGAGAGTCTCGTGGGCGAGTCGTACTCCGCAGAAGGCGCCGTTGGGCCACCCCAGTATACGAGGCCGGCGGTCTGGGATGGAGAGGAGGTGCCGGGCGTGCTATTATCCGGCAATCATGCGGAGATACGCGCGTGGCGCGAGAGCCGGGCGCGAGAGAGAAGTCGAACAAGGGCTACGGAGCGGCCGTAGTACCTGTTCTCTATCACTTCCCGAGAGAGGAGCGGAGTATGATAACGAGCGAGAATCTGCAGCAAAAGGACGTCACTTTCCGGCCGGGCGACACCGTCCGGGTGCATTACCGGGTCATAGAAGGTAACCGGGAGCGGACCCAGATCTTCGAGGGGCTCTGTATTGCCCGCAAGGGCAGCGGCATCGGCGAGACGTTCGTCGTGCGCAAAAACTCTTTCGGGGTAGCGGTCGAGAGGATCTTCCCACTCCACTCCCCGAAGATCGCCAACCTGGAAGTCGCTTCCCGCGGCGCGGTGCGGCGGGCGAAGCTCTACTACATTCGCGACAAGATCGGCCGCAAGGCCCGCGTCAAGAAGGCCAAGTAGCTTTTCGCCACTTTGGCAAGCCGTAACGGAGGGAGTCGTCCATCGGACGGCTCCCTCCTCTACGCTTTCGACGCTGCATGGCTCGTGGAGCGGGCGGGACCGCTCGCCGGGGCGGACGAGGCCGGGCGCGGGGCGCTCGCCGGTCCACTGGTAGCGGCGGCTGCGATCCTCGGTGAGGAGGTCGTCCTGGAAATCCGAGACTCGAAGCTCCTGAATGTCTCCGCGCGCGAGCGACTGTTGGGGGAGGTGCTTCGCTGCGCGTGGGCGGTCTCCGTGGTCGCGTTTCCGGCGTGGTGGATAGATCAGAACGGACTCGGACGGGCCAACCGGGAGGCGTTGCGGCGCGTGATCTCCCTGCTTGAACCGCACGCCGGTTGCGGGCTCGCAGACGGCAACCTTCGTCTGGGATCGGAGATCGAATGCCTGCCGCGCGCGGACGCGAACAGCGCGACGGTCGCCGCCGCGAGCATCGTCGCAAAAGTGTTGCGCGACCATGCGATGCACGCTCTCTCCGACGAGTACGATGCCTACGGTTTCGAGCGGAACCGGGGATACGGTACGCTGGAACATCGTCGGGCTCTCGCCGAAGTCGGGCCGTGTCGGGTTCACCGGATGAGCTACGCGGGGGTCGGTCCCTGAGCACCCGTAGCACGGGCGACTGGGGAGAGGATCTGGCGCTCCGCTATCTGACAGAGCGTGGCTACAAGCTGGTCGTGCGGAATTACCGCACACGGTACGGCGAGCTGGATCTCGTAATGCGTAGCGGCGATACCCTGGTGTTCGTCGAGGTGAAGCTGCGTCATGGGCGAGAGTTCGGAGACCCCATCGAAGCCGTAACGTACCGCAAGCAGGCGGCGGTTCGCTCGATGGCCGAACAATACCTGGCCGAGCGCGAACCGGACTTCGAGGACCTGCGTTTCGACGTGGTCGGAATCCTGGCGTCCCGTAATGAGCCACCGAAAATTCAGCATATTCAGGATGCATTCTAGTGCGTCGCTGATAGGAAACCGACGTCCCGAGGGGTGCATGAGTTATCATGTGGGCTGTTATGCACGGTGGATAGTGCCGCGCGAGTGTGTAGAAGTACCGTGGCACGCATCCAGGGGAGGAGCTGGCGAAGTAGTGGCCGTCTGTAGGGCCAGGAGTCTAACCCTGGCAGGCATAGATGCTCTACCGGTCGAGGTAGAGGTCGACGTGAGCGCGGGACTTCCGGGGTTCTCCATCGTCGGGCTGCCCGACACGGCCGTGCAGGAGGCGCGCGAGCGGGTGAAAGTCGCTATCTCCAACAGCGGCTACAAGTTCCCGACGAAGAAGGTGATCGTCAATCTCGCGCCCGCGCACCTGCGAAAAGAAGGATCGGCCTTCGACCTCCCGATAGCCCTGGCGGTCCTTGCCGCCTCCGGCGCCGTGCCGGTGGAGAGCCTCGGTGAAGCCGGCCTCGTCGGCGAACTCTCGCTCGATGGCGGTCTCCGAGGTATCCGCGGAGCCTTGTCCATGGCAGAGGGCGCCCGGCGTGAGGGCATGCCGCGCCTCGTACTCCCTGAGTCGAACGCCAATGAAGCCGCCGCCATCGGCGACGTGGGCGTCTACGGCGTGCGGACTCTCCGGGAGGCCGTAGATTTCCTCGGCGGCCGGACATCGGTGGAACCGGCGAGCGTTGGGGAGAACGGGCGGGTGGAGGAGGAGTTTCAGGACAGCGATTTCGCGGACGTGGCCGGGCAGGGCTTCGCCAAGCGCGCGCTGGAGGTCGCCGCCGCGGGCGGACACAACGTCTTGATGAGCGGTCCGCCGGGTTCCGGGAAGACGATGCTGGCGCGAAGGATGCCCGGCATCCTGCCACCGCTTACCACCCAGGAGAGCATCGAGGTCACCAAGGTTCACAGCGCGGCGGGTGAGGGCCGTGGAACGCTTATAAGAACGCGGCCTTTCCGGGCGCCGCACCACACCATCTCGACGTCCGGTCTCGCTGGTGGGGGGAGTAATCCGCGTCCCGGCGAGGTTTCGCTGGCCCATCATGGCGTGTTGTTCTTGGATGAGTTCCCGGAGTTCAGTCGCACTACACTGGAGGTGCTGCGCCAGCCGCTGGAGGATGGGCACGTGACGATCTCGCGGGTCGCCGCGACTTTGAGCTATCCGGCGCGAGTTACGCTCGTGTGCTCGATGAATCCCTGTCCTTGCGGGTACGCCGGTGATCGGCGGCGGGCCTGCCGGTGTTCGGCCGGACAGATCGAACGCTACCAGAGCCGCATCTCCGGGCCTCTGCTCGATCGTCTGGACCTCTTCGTCGACGTGCCACGCCTTACGCGGGAGGAGTTGCGGGAGACGGGGGCCGCGGAGCCTTCGCAGGCTATAAGAGAAAGAGTAGCGGCGGCGCGCGAGATACAGACGGAGCGTCAGGGAATGCCGAACTCGACCCTTGCCGGGCGACGGCTGCGCGAGGTGTGCGCTATCGGTGGTGACGCGGAGGCTTTGTTGTCGCGGGCCATAGATCGTATGGGGCTCTCGGGCCGGGGGCATGACCGTGTGTTGCGCGTGGCACGGACGGTAGCCGATATCTCCGGCGAGAAGGACATACAGGTCGAGCATCTCGCCGAGGCGCTCAACTACAGGAGATCCAGCCTCCTTGAGCGCTAGAGAACGCGCCGCATACCTGTTTCTCTCACTGTTGCAGGCGCGCGTGGGCTCCAGCGTGATCTCCCGCCTCGGCGACCTCGCACCGGATACTGTATTCACCATGTCATCCCGCGAACTGGCCGCGAGGATCAAGCTGACAGACCGGTCTCGCCAGGCCTTCGAAGACCTCAAGACTACGTTCAACGCCGAGGATACGGAGCGGCGTCTGGCAGAGAAAGGCATCAGGGCCGTCACGCTCACCGACGAGGAGTACCCGGAGCGGCTGCGTGAGATCCCGGACTCCCCACCCGCGCTCTTCGTGAACGGTGAGCTTCCGGCGGGTACGGCGGTCGCGATCGTGGGATCTCGCAAGTGTACTGTTAGCGGGATCGAGGCCGCGCGTGAGTTGGGACGGGCTCTGGGCGAGCGGGGTGTGTGCGTGGTGAGCGGCCTGGCCCTCGGCATAGATGCGGCGGCCCACGAGGGAGTTCTAATAGGCGACGGTCCGACGGTGGGCGTGCTCGGCTGCGGTATAGACGTGATCTACCCGAAGCGCAACCGTGACTTGTATGGGCGCGTGAGCCGGAGCGGCGCCGTCATCTCCGAGTACTACCTCGGCGAGGCGCCGCTCGCCTGGCGCTTCCCGGCCCGCAATAGGATTATCGCAGGACTCTGCGAGACGCTCGTAGTCGTGGAGGCGGCGGAGAGGAGTGGCGCGCTCATTACCGCCCGCCACGCCCTGGACTCCGGGTCGGACGTGTGGGCCGTGCCGGGTCCTATAGGGACCGCCGAGTGCCGGGGCTCGAACAAGCTGCTCGCGGAGGGGGCGGGGATGATCTGGGACATCCCGGAGTTCGTGGAGTCGGTCGCGCCGATGCAAGAAGAGCTGCCGCAGCGCAAAGACCGGGAGTCCGAGGCCGCGTTGCCCGCCGGCCTACCGCCGCACGAAGCGGCGGTTCTCTCCGGAGTGGGTTTCGAGCCGACGGAGGTGGACGTAATATCCTCCCGCAGCGGAGTCGGGATGCGGGATCTCCTCCCGGCCCTGACGATGCTGGAACTAAAGGGCTACGTGGGCCGCAATGTCAGCGGGGCGTTTGTGCGGAGGATCTCGGTGTGAGCCAGACCGTTGGGCGGCTGTGGGCTCGGTATTCCGAAGTTGGTCGGCGGCTGACGGAGTTTGGGGCGGACGAGATTGGAGAGCGGCACGCGCTGGAGCGGGAGTCCGAGCAGTTGCGTGACAGGCTCCTCGTCAACTATTCGCCGCTGGTCAAGTACGTTGCGGGACGGGTCGTGGGACGCATGACCGGGACGGTGGACCAGGAGGATTTCATGGCGTGGGGAATACTGGGTCTCTTGAACGCTATCGAGACCTACGATCCGGATCGCGGCGCCAAGTTCGAGTCGTACGCGATATCCAAGATCCGGTGGTCCATTCTCGACGAGTTTCGAAAGGAAGACTGGGTGCCGCGGCGGGTGCGGGCGCACATCCAGCAGGTGGAGATCGCGAAGGTCCGGATTACGCAGCAGCTACGACGACCGCCGACGGAGGAAGAGCTGGCACAGGCGGTAGGCGTCAGTGTGGAGAAGCATCGGGGTATGCTGGATCGATATTCGCGGGCGGCGGTATGGTCGCTCGATACGCGCGTCGAGTCGGAGGATGGCGCGGGTTCTCATTACGGGGAACTCGTCGAGGACAGTGCAGCGATGAACCCGCAGGATGCGGTCGAGAGGGATGAGACTCGCATCCGGTTGGTCAACGCTTTGGAGCGTCTGGCGGAGCGCGAGCGTCTCGTGGCGACTTTCTACTTCTATGAAGGACTTACGCTAAAAGAGATCGGCAAAGCCATGAACCTGACCGAGGGGCGTATCTCCCAGATCCTGCGCCGCGCGCTGGAGCGTCTGCGAGCGGACCTCTCGGACGGACCAGCCTTTCCGCTCGGCTAGCGGGTTTGGCTAGAAGGCTCGTACCCCGTGTGCTAACATCTTCGAGGTTTTAATCACGCACGCCTGCATAGGGTCAACAGTGCCCAGGTGGTGGTCCGCGGAAGCTCAACGCGGATTGCGAGACGCGGGCGGAGGCTACCAACCACCTGAAAAGGAGAAAACCATGGAGAGCACAACCGAACGTGTAGGTGTCAGAGAGCTGCTTGAAGCCGGAGTCCACTTCGGCCATCAAGCCAAGCGCTGGAACCCGAAGATGAAACGATACATCTTCGCCCAGCGGGCCGGCGTCCACATCATCGACCTGGACCAGACCATCACCCTGCTCGACCGTGCGCTGCAGTTCATCCGCAGCATCGGCGAGGCCGGGCGCGAGGTTCTGTTCGTCGGAACAAAGAAGCAGGCGCAATTAACCATCGCTGAGCAGGCGATGCGTAGCGGTCAACCGTACGTCGCCGAGCGCTACATTGGCGGTATGTTGACGAATTTCCAGACCATCCAGCCGCGCATTCAGCACTTCGTTAACCTCGCGCAGAGGGTTGACGAGACGCCGGAGGAGAACCGCACGGGCCGCGAGTGGTTCGCCTTGAACCGCGAGTACCAGAAGCTGCGGCGCAACTTCGCCGGCATCACCGAGATGGAGCGGCTGCCGGGAGCGGTGTTCGTCGTAGATCCAAAGCGTGAAGAACTCCTGATAAAGGAGGCCAACCGTCTGAAGATCCCGGTGGTGGCGCTCACGGATACCAACTGCGACCCGGAGGTCATCGACTACGTCATACCCGGCAACGACGATGCGATCCGGGCGATCAACCTGATCTCCCGCCTGGTCGCTGATGCTGTCCTCGCCGGCAAGGGTGAGGACGAGGTGCCGGCCGAAGACCGCCCGGTCCCGCCAGTCGTCGAGGAGGCTCGCGTCTCCGAGGAAGTGATGGAAGAGAGTACCAACGGCACGGCCGCGGAGTCTGCAGCATCGCAGGCCGAGGCACCGCAGGCCGAAGAGCCACAGGTGGCTCCCGAGCCGGAGGCTGAGTTGGCTGTAGCGTCTGAGTCTGAGGCTGCGCCCCAGGTGTCCGGGACCGAGGCCGTCGAGCCCGACGCCGCGGCGCCTGAAGCGGCGGCTGAAGAAGAAGCCGCGGTTGGCGAAGACAACGAAGAAGAGGCCGCGCCGGAGACACCTGTTGCGGACGGCGACGAGACCGAGGAGAAGTAAGAGCTTTGGCGAGCGATATCCAGAAGATAAAGCAGCTCCGCGAGGAGACCGGCGCGGGGATGATGGACGTAAAGCGGGCCATCGAGGAGGCCGGCGGCGACACCGAGGGTGCGCGCAAGCTCCTGCGGGAGCGCGGCCAGGCCCAGGCTCAAAAGAAGAGCGGCCGGGCGACTAACGAGGGGCTGATCGAAGCCTACATCCACTTTAACGGGCGGGTCGGCGTTATGGTGGAGGTTGACTGTGAGACGGACTTCGTTGCCCGCACGCCGGAGTTCAAGGAGTTTGCGCGCAACGTCGCGTTGCACGTCGCCTCCATGAACCCGCTGTGCGTGTCGCCGGAGGACATCCCGCAGGACGCGATGGAGGAGGAACGGTCCATCGCCGAGAAGCAGGCGTCGGAGATGGGCAAGCCGGAGAACATAACGCGCCAGATCGTGGACGGCAGGATCAACAAGTGGGTCGCCGAGCAGGCGCTGGTTACGCAGCCGTTCGTCAAGGACCCGGACAAGACGGTCGGAGACTTGCTGCAGGACGCGATCCAGAAGGTCGGAGAGAACGTCGTGATCCGGCGTTTCGTCCGCTACGAGCTCTAGCCCGACGTGAGCCAGGCGGCTTCCAGGGGCGGTGACGAATCTCCGAACGCGGAGTTGGGACCCGTAAAGCGCGTCGTCCTCAAGCTCTCCGGCGAGAGCCTGGCGGGTGATGAGGGATACGGCATAGACCCCGGCGCTCTTCAGTCCACCGTGACCCAGGTGCTGGAAGCGGTCGAGTCCGGGGCCGAGCTTGCGATGGTCGTCGGCGGCGGGAACATCTTCCGCGGCTCGTCGGTGGCCGATGAGCTTGGTATAGAGAGCGCCACGGCGGATTACATGGGCATGCTCGGCACGGTGATGAACGCGATGGCGCTGCAGGCCGCGCTGGAGGGACGCGGCATACCGACGAGGGTGCAGTCGGCGGTCCAGATTCAGGAAGTAGCTGAACCTTACATCCGGCGGCGCGCGATCCGGCACCTGGAGAAGGGCCGGGTGGTCATCTTCGCCGCCGGCACCGGGAATCCGTTCTTCTCCACGGACACCGGTGCGGCGTTGCGGGCGCTTGAGATAGGGGCCGACGCCCTGCTCATGGCGAAGAACCAGGTCGACGGCGTGTACGACAGAGATCCGCGTACCAACCCGGACGCTGTCCACGTCCCACGGCTGAACTACATGGATCTACTCTCCAGGAACCTATCGGTCATGGATCACACCGCGGCAACGCTGTGCAGCGGGGAGAATCTTCCCATAGTCGTATTCGATATACTCAAGCCAGGAAACCTGCGCCGTATCTTGAAGGGCGAGCCCGTTGGCTCGCTGATTTGGAACCACAAGGACAAAACCGGTGGCGGGGGAGGAGCTTAGAGATGTCGGATATTATTGATCTCACGGCAGCCGAACATCGAATGGCGGGCGCTCTGGAAGCGGTGCGCGGACACTTCGCGACCATCCGCACCGGACGCGCGAATGCGGCTATTTTGGACAGGATCGAGGTGGAGCTCTACGGAACACGCATGGGACTGAGAAGCGTCGCCAACGTCAACGTACCCGAGCCGCGTCTGATAACCGTTACGCCCTTCGATCCGAACTCCCTGAAGGCCATCGAGCGGGCGATAGAGCAATCCGATGTCGGTCTCAACCCGCAGAACGACGGTAAGATCCTGCGTCTTCCCATCCCCGAGTTGACTGAGGAACGGCGCCGGGAGTTGATCAAGGTCGCCCGTCATATGGCCGAGGAGGGCCGGGTCTCCGTCCGAAACGTCCGGCGCGACGAACTGCGCGACGTGGTGGAACTGAAGAAGATGGGTGAGATCTCCGAAGACGACGAGCGCCGGGCGGAGCAGGAACTGCAGCAACTAACCAACGACTACGTCAAGCGTATAGACGCAGCCCTCTCGGATAAAGAGTCCGAGCTCTTGGAGGTCTAGGAACTGGAGCCCGTCCAGAAACACCCGCCGAAGACCCCTGCCGAAGCGCGCTTCCTGACCCGACCGGACCCCGAAAACGCACCGCGCCACGTCGCCATCATCATGGACGGCAACGGTCGCTGGGCGCAGCGCCGCTGGCTGCCGCGCGCCGCCGGCCACCGGGCGGGCGTCGCCGTGCTCACCCCGCTCCTCGAAGCCGCGGGCGAGGCGGGCGTCAAGACCCTGACCCTCTACGCCTTCTCCACCGAGAACTGGGCCCGTCCCGTCGACGAAGTAGACACCTTGATGTCTCTCTTCCTCGAAACCGCCCGCAAGAAAGTCCCGCAACTCAACGACCGCGGAGCGCGCCTGCGCTTCCTGGGCCGCAGGGAGCACCTGCCAGAGTCCGTCCGGGCTGCGATGCGGGAAGCCGAAGACCTCACCGCGCAAAACGACCGGCTAGACGTCTACATAGCGCTCAACTACGGCGGTCGCTCCGAGATAGTTGACGCCGCCCGGCGGATCGTCGCCGACGGCCTCTCGCCGGATGAGGTGGACGAGGCGACGTTCTCTAAATACTTGTACGCTCCGGAGGTCCCGGAGGTGGATCTCCTCATTCGGACCAGCGGTGAGCTTAGGATCTCTAACTTCCTGCTCTGGCAGATTGCCTACGCCGAGTTCTACATCACCGATACTCTCTGGCCGGACTTCTCTCGCGAGGAGTTCTTCCGCGCCATCGAATCTTACGCCTCCCGGTCCCGGCGCCGGGGCGGCGTTTAGAGGAACTTCCGTGCTCCGGTGGCGCACCGTAACAGCCCTGGTGCTCGCGCCGATTACTCTCGGCGCGATCCTCCTCGGAACCTGGGCCGTGTTGCTGCTGGTCCTGCTTGTGGTGGGTCTAGCAGCCTACGAGCTTTCGCGGGCGCTAAATCCACTGCCGTTCCCGGCTGCGTTGGGCGCGGGTGTCATACCAGTCCTGCTCTCAATCCCATACGAAGAGACGGGAATCCTCGCCGGCGCCATCCTGAGCCTGCCGTGGGCGCTATTCTGGCTCGCCGGCCGGCCCGAGGCCCGGACGCTGCGCGCCGTGCTCGCCATCCTGCTTATGGCCCTCTGGGTCGGGGCTTCGCTGGCGCATCTCGGTCTTATCTCCCAGCTCGCCGACCGCATACCCCTCATCCTCATCGCCGTGGTTGGACCCTGGATCTCGGACTCCGGCGCCTACTTCGCCGGCCGGATGTTCGGTCGCCATAAACTTTTCCCGTCCCTCAGTCCGAACAAGACCCTCGAAGGCGCCATCGGCGGCCTGTTGCTTACAATGATCGCTGTAGGCTGGATCGCCAGCGAGTTTCTGGAACTGCCCTTGTTGACCGCCGCGCTTATGGGCGCCGCCGTCTCAGTCTTCAGCCAAAGCGGAGACCTTTTCGAGTCCATCCTCAAGCGTATCCTGGAACTAAAAGATCTCGGCAGATTCCTCCCCGGCCACGGTGGCATCCTTGACCGCGTAGACAGCCTGCTCTTTACCGGCCCGGCGGTGTACTATTTCTTCGTCTTGACCCATCTGAACACCATCCACCCCGTATGACGCGCCGCCTGACAATCCTCGGCTCCACCGGCAGCGTCGGCCAGCAGGCTCTCGACGTCGTGCGCGCCCACCCCGACCGTTTCGAGCTGGTAGGTCTTTCAGCCGCCTCAAACGCAGACCTGCTGCGCGCCCAGGCCGCGGAGTTCAAGCCCCAATACGTCGCACTCGAACATGGCGAAAAATCTGCGCTCCAGGATTGCGCTCCTAACGTGCTCGCCGGAACAGGTTCCGCCCGCGCGCTCGCCGGAGCTCCCGCCGACGTCGTCCTGAACGGGATCGTAGGCTTCGCTGGCCTCTCCGCAACCGTCGCTGCCCTGCAAGCTGAAAATCAGGTCGCCCTCGCAAACAAGGAATCCCTCGTCGCCGGCGGTGAATGGATCATGGACCTCGCAAAGAATAACCGCATAATACCTGTAGATTCGGAGCACTCGGCGATCTTCCAGTGTCTGGAGGGGCGGAGCGACGTGGAAGTCGCGGAGATTTTGCTAACAGCGTCCGGGGGGCCATTCTTCGAGTGGGATAAGGGTCGTATACTTGAGGCGCGGCCCGGGGATGCGCTAAAGCACCCGACCTGGAACATGGGTGCCAAGATCACGATAGATTCAGCCACGATGATGAACAAGGGCCTCGAAGTCATCGAGGCCCACCATCTCTTCGGGACTTCTTACGACGACGTGCGGGTGGTCGTACATCGGCAGTCCGTGGTGCATGGCGGAGCGATCTTTCGGGATGGGTCCGTAATCCTGCACGCCGCGTTGCCGGATATGCGGCTCCCCATAGCGTTCGGCGTGCTCTATCCCGAGCGTGTAGACGTCGGCGCGAAGCCCATCGGGTTCGGGGGGATGACCTGGACCTTCGAGGAGCCGCGCAACGACGTGTTCCGGTGCCTGCCGCTCGCGATAGAAGCCGGGCGCGCCGGTGAAGCGTATCCCGTGGCGCTCAACGCGGCCAATGAGGTCGCCGTCGAGGCGTTCCTTGCGCGTCGGATACAATTCCTCCAGATAGCGGATCTCATCGAGGAGGTACTCGCGTTGGTTCCAGACTTCGGAGCCATGAGGAGCATGGAAGTCATAGAAGAAGTTGACCGCTGGGCGCGGGACGAGGCCGGGCGTCTAGTGGAGCGCGCGCGATGACGGTCGTAGTCGCGCTGCTCGGCCTGATCCTGCTGATAGTCATCCACGAGCTCGGCCACATGCTGACCGCGAAGGCGCTCGGCGTCCGGGTGCCGGAGTTCGGCGTCGGTTTCGGACCGGCCCTGTTCAAGAAGAAGTTCGGCAAGACTGTGTACTCGTTCCGCATAATCCTGCTCGGCGGCTTCGCCAAGATGGCCGGCATGAACGACGACGACGAAGGTCCGGATACCTACCCGGCGAAGCCCGCGTGGCGCCGGGCGCTCATAATCTTCGCCGGGCCGTTCGCCAACCTCGTCGCGGCGGTAGTCATTCTGGCCGGGACGCTCATGGTGAGCGGTGTGCTGGTCGGAACGCCGGTGGTGGACAAAGTCGAGCGCGGCAGCATGGCCGACGACGTGGGCGTGCGTTCCGGAGACCGGCTCGTCGCCGTGGACGGTAAGAGAATAGAAAAGTGGGACGGCTTTACGCAGGCCGTCCGGGATAAGAAACCGGGCGATGAAGTCTCCCTGACGGTGGAGCGTAACGGGTCGGAGAGAGAATTTTCCGGGACGCTGGGCGAGAGCAAGCAGGTTCCGAACCAGGCGCTCGTCGGCGTGCGGCCGGAGGTGCGGCAGGAGACCCTCGGGCCTATCGAGGCTACGGGAATGGCCCTGAAGACGACCGGGGATATCAGCGTCAAGATGCTCGTGTTCATGGGGCAGCTCGTCACCGGCGAGCAGGATTTCTACAAGAACGTAACAGGTCCCGTCGGGATCGCCTCGGTGGGCAGCACGGCGGTCAGTCAGGGGTTCTTCCCGCAGCTACTCGCGCTGATCAGTCTGAACCTGGCGATCTTCAACCTGCTGCCGATACTGCCGCTGGATGGCGGGCATCTGTTCTTTATCGCGGCGGAGAAGATCATCGGCCGTCCGGTGCGTCCGGAGACGATGGGCAAGGTGGCCGCGCTGGGGATAACGCTGGTGCTCGTGTTGTTTTTGTTCGCAACTTACGCCGACCTTAGTAAACTCTTTACCGGACAACCGTTCATACCGGATTAAGATAAAAGCGTTCGCAAGTTTAGGAGTGAGATGACAGAGGCAGCGGTACAGGAACGTCCGATCACGAGCCGACAAATTACCGTCGGAGGCGTCCCCATTGGAGGCGGCGCGCAGATCGCCGTCCAGTCCATGACGAACACGATGACTAACGACGTGGAGGCGACCGTCCAACAGGTCTACGACCTGAACGCTGCCGGCGCGGACCTCGTTCGCGTCTCCGTCAACGGCTCGAAGGCTCTGGCGGGCTTTCGGGAGATCGTGTGGCGCTCTCCCGTGCCCCTGATCGCCGACATCCACTTCGATTACCGGATGGCCCTCGGAGCCGCCGACGCCGGAGCCGCCTGCGTCCGCATCAACCCCGGCAACGTTGGCAGCGACGACCGCTACCGGCAGGTCATCGAGAAGTGCGGGGAGACCGGCGTCGCGATGCGTATCGGCGTCAACTCCGGCTCCGTGGAGAAGAAGTACTGGGACCTGCCGAAAGAAGAAGCTCTCGTGGCGAGTGCTCTGCACAAGGTCGAGATCGCCGAGGAGATGGGCTTCTTTAACTTCAAGGTCTCTCTCAAGGCCAGCCACGTCCCGGAGATGGTCGAGGCGAACCGCAAGTTCCGCGAGCACTCCGACGCCCCGCTGCACCTCGGCGTAACCGAGGCCGGAACGAAGCTGCCGGGCGCCATCAAAAGCGCCGCTGCGCTCGGACAGCTACTCCCTTACGGCATCGGGGACACCATCCGCATCTCGCTCGCCGAGGACCCGGTCGAGGAGATCCCGGTCGCGTACCACATACTCTCCGCCCTCAACCTCCGCCACCGCGGCCCGAACGTCATCGCCTGCCCGAGCTGCGCCCGCACGCTCGGCTTCGACGTGATCGGGATGGCCGCCGACGTAGAGAATAAGCTCAAGCACTTCGAAGACCACTTTACCGTCGCCGTCATGGGCTGCATCGTCAACGGCCCTGGCGAGGCGCGCGACGCCGACTACGGAGTAGCGGGCGGCAAGGACGACGGCGTGATCTTCGCCAAGGGCCAGCCCCTCCGCAAGGTCGGCCGCGACGAGATCTTCGACGCCCTCTTCGAGGAGATACGGAAGGACGGGCGGAAGTAGCAAGGACGGGTTCGCGGGAGTTCCGCCGAGTTCTTCCGCGAAATTCGCCCGTGGTAGGCGTTCTCGGAAGTCTGCGTCCAGGATCTTGCATAGCCGAGGTCCGACGCCCCCGGAGTTTCATCTCGATAATACGCCGCGAAGGTTTACACCCCTTTGCGGCAGCATCCCACCGGACTGGGGCCGGGCGCCCCAGAAGATGCCCGGCCCTTACCTTCGGAAGAGGGTTTCGCCTGTCTACTCGTCGATTTCTCGACTCACGCGGCGAGGATCGCGCCCACCTCCGTTCGCGACCGACCTAGAAACCGCCACAGTTTACGGTGACGGTCTGGCTTTCTCCACGCCCGTCGGTCCTATTGCCGTTGTTCCTCACCACGACATAGACGTCGGCCACGAACTGGTTGTCGTTCCTGTTCCAACACCTGCGCTGCGCTGGCATCATCTTTTTATAACAGTTGTTGCAATAGCCGTTGCTCGCGTCCTTGAGCACCCAAGTGCCGTTGTCTTTTTTCCACAGCCGAGGATTCGAATACAGGTAGTCTTTCTTGGACTTGCACCTGATTACCCCGCCGACGGTCTTTACCGAGTCCGGGAAGGTGCTTGTGGCTATGTGCGGGTTGCCCGAGTTCTTTTCGCAGCCGGTGGCGCCTATGGAGGTGGCAGCCCACTCCATGCGGGACTCCATCTCTTCCGCTGAGATACACGTCCCTACCGTTAGCGGTTTATCCAGTTCGGCTGCCGATATATATTCCGAGCACGCAGACGGTGCTGTCGCGGTCGCAGTTGCAGTTGCTTCAGTGGGCGCAGGTTCTTCCGCGGGTGTGGGTTCCGCGGGCGTGGGTTCTTCTGCGGACGCCGATTGTCCGGCTACAAGCTCGACGAACGTCACGGTCAGCACACCCACGGCCAGCGCCAGCACGGCAGGGATGTAGACCTTCAGAATGCGGCCGACCAGGTCCACGACCCCCGGCTTTAGGGCGCGGGCGTCCTCGATGTTGCGGACGATCTGGTGCAGGAAGGTGTCCTCGCCGACGCGGCTGACCTCGACCAGCAGCGTGCCGGAGCCGTTGATCGCTCCGCCGATGACCTCATCGCCCTCGCGCTTCTTCACCGGCGTCGATTCGCCGGTCACCAGCGACTCGTCCACCGCTGACCGCCCGGAGGCCACCCGCCCGTCGATGGGCAGTCGCTCGCCGGGCCGTACCCGGATGAGGTCGCCCACCCGCACGGCCTTGGTCGGCACGTCGCCTTCGACTCCGTCGCGTACGAGCCGGGCGGTGTCGGGTTGCAGCTCCAGCAACTTTTTCACCGAGTGCGAGCTGTGCGTGCGCACCAGCAGCGTCAACCACATCGAGAACACGTGGTAGGTCACCACCAGCACCGTGACGGCGAAGAATCCGCCGGTCGGGAAGTCCTCACCCCGGAACGCCAGGCCGATCAGCCCGCCGACCAGCCCGCCGAAGGCGGACGCGCGCACCACCGGCCGGTTGTCGAGCAGCCCGCGCCGCCGGGCCTGCACGGTGTTCACGGTCAGTTCCGGGGCCACGACCAGCGAGGAGACCGCCAGTGCCCCGAGCACCCACCCGACCCAGCCACCAATTCCGTACACCAGCTCCAGCAGCATCAGCGGCGCATCGCGGTTGATCGCCATGGGGTAGTCGGGGTTCGCCGCGACCAGGTCCTTCTCCATGCCGCCCGAGGCGTTCGGGAGCTGGTATCCCACGAGAAAATGCGTCCCCCCTGCTGCGATGGCAGGGCGTCCACCGATCGACGCGTCGGCACCGGCGGGGGAGATGCGATTGGCCAGGTCGGGAAGAAGGAAGTCTCCCCCTGCAGCAAGCACCGGTGCGGCGGCGATGCAGCAGGCGAGGACCAGGCGGACCCCGTACGACATAGTGCCTCCTGATGAACGGCAATCCGGTGGCGGTTGCTGGGGAAGGGGACCCGCTACAGCATAGCAGCGGCGAGGGACGCGCCCACAACGCAACGCCGCGGAACAGTCAGTACCGCGGCAGCACCGGCGCCTCCGCGAGGAGCGGCGCGGAGGCATCCTTCTCCGACAGCACCGGAGCGCTGACCGGCCAGTGGATCCCGATCGCCGGGTCG
>CALMWA010000222.1 GCA_937873125.1 uncultured Actinomycetes bacterium
GCCGGTCGTGCCGAGCCCACGCCCGGAGAGCTTGGCTACGGGAGCCCCGCAGGCGGCGACTATCGGGAGGGAGGTCAGTGAGATCTTATCCCCAACCCCACCCGTGGAGTGCTTGTCCACGCACTCCGGGAAAGAGTAGGTGTCGCCGGACTCGGCCATCGCCCGCGTGAGCGCTAGGGTCTCCTCGTACTCCATCCCGCGGATAAAGATCGCCATGAGGAGCGACGCCATCTGGTAGTCTGGCACATCCCCGGCGGTGTATCCGACGACGACGGCGTTGATGATCTCGTCGGAGAGCGCCCCGCCGGATTTCTTCGTCTCTATAGCGTCGAGAATGGCGCTCACGACGCGAAGCTCCTCCCCGGAAGTCCGCCCTGCTTGACGCGGAGCCACCCGGCAACCGAAGCTCCCAAGTCCGAGAAACCTTCCCGGACACCGAGATCGTGTGGGTCTCCGCCGCCGGCGACGAGGAGCGGCACGCGCTCGCGGGTGTGGTCCGTGCCACGGAAGGTCGGGTCGTTGCCGTGATCCGCGGTGATTATTAGCAGGTCGTCGCCGGTGAGAACGTCGAGTATCTCCGGCAGGCGCTCGTCGAAGAGCTTGATGTTTTTGGCCATGCCTTCCGGGTCGCGGCGGTGACCGTACTTGGCGTCGAAGTCCACGAGGTTGGCGAAGACGAGACCGGATTCGACGCGGCCGAGGGTTTCGAGTATGGCGTCCACCTTGGCGGGGTGGTCGGGAGGGGGGGGGAGGTGTTCGGTGATACCCCGGCCGTCGAAGATGTCCCGGATCTTCCCGACCGCAACTACCTCGTGGCCGGCGTTCTTTACGTGGTCCATGTACGTCTCACTTGGCGGAGTGATGCCGTAGTCGTGGCGGTTCTCGTTCTCTCGTTCGTAGGCTCCTGCCTCGCCGTGGAAGGGACGGGCGATGACGCGCTCGACGAGTATCTTGCACTCGCCGATAAGCATGCGGTGTGCCTTCTCGCAGGCTTCGTAGAGTTCGTCGAGTGGGATGACACCGGTGTGGGCGGCTATTTGGAAGACCGAGTCAGCGGAGGTGTAGACGATCCAGGAGCCGGTCTTCTCCTGATCCGGGCCAAGCTCCTCGATGATCTCCGTCCCCGATGCCGGCCGATTGCCGATGACCTCGCGCCCCGTCTCGTCCTCGAACCGAAGCAGGATCTCCTCCGGGAAACCCTCCGGATACGTCGGCAACGGGTCGTCCAGCACGATCCCCATCATCTCCCAATGCCCGGCGAGCGTCGCCTTCGCCGCCGCCTTCTCGACCATCAGGCCGAATGATGCGCCGGGAGACTCCGCGGGCGGAACGCCTTCGATCTCGATGACGTTGCCGAGTCCGAGGGTTTGCAGGTTCGGCGCGTCGAGGCCGCCGACGGCGCGGGCGGTGTTCGCCAGGGTGTTCGCGCCCTCGTCGCCGAAATCGGCTGCGTCGGGGGCGTTGCCCGCGCCCAGTCCGTCCAGAACGACCACGATTGCCCTGCGTCCCATCCCTGTCCTTTCGTCGCCTTTCAGATGCCGGTCATCTTAACCCCCGATCCAACCCCCGAACAGGAGCGAGAGACCGAACACCCCGTTGCGGAGCGGCGGCCCGATCGGGACGGCTACTCACGGGTCAGGCGACGGACGGCGATGATGTTGTCGGTGACGGTGATCCTCCGCCCGTTCGGGCCAGTAGCCTCGCGCTCGCGGGCTTCGAGCCTCTCGGTGCGCCATTCGTCGGGACTCAGGCCGAGCGGGGCCAGCGTCTCCTCGGGCTCGGCCCACGACCCGGGGCTGATCGAGGCGTGGTCGACGATCAGCAACAGGCCACCGTGCGTCACGGCGCTCGCCGCCGCCCGCAGGACGCGGTCGCGGGGGAACTCCACCGGCGAGTGCAGGTACTGGGCGGAGACTAGGTCGAAGGCGCCTGAAGGGAAGGTGACGGCGAGGTCGTGCCTCTGGAAGTCGATGCGCTCGGCGACCCCGGCCGTGGCCGCGTCCGCCGCCGCCCGGTCGAGGGCCGTGACGGACAAGTCGACGGCGGTAACGCGCCAGCCGAGCCCGGCCAGCCAGATCGCATCGCCCCCTTCGCCGCAGCCGAGGTCCAGCGCCGTGCCTGGCGGCAGCAACTCGACGACGTCTACCAGGACGGGGTTCGCCCTCCCGCTCCACACCCGCTCGTGCCGGCCGTAATGGTCCTCCCAGAACCTCTCAGCCTCCACGTCGGTGCGGCCTTCTCGATGCTCTGCGTGAATTTCGTCGCTCAATGTTGCGTCTCCTCTCCGTCGCGGTGCTTCTTTGCTGTTTCGTGCCGGTGGCGGAGCCGAGGGCCCACGAGCGCCGCACGACGGCTGCGCGCCCGCAGACCTTTTCGGCCCAGGCTGAGGCCCCGGTCGAGGAGGCTAGCGTCGACCTGCGGTTCGGGCTTCGCGCCGGGCGCGGTAGTCGGTTACCGCGCATTCGGTGTCCTCGGTGACCAGATCGGCGTTGATCTGGGCCGCCGCGAAAGCGCCCGCCGCCGCCGCGGCCCCGACCTGGGCGCCCAGGTCGGTGACGTTGCCCGCTACCCAGACGCCGGGGACGGCGGTGAGGCCCATTGCGTCGGCCTCGATGTGCTCGCCTATGCCGGAGGGATGGGTGGTCGTCTCCAGCCCGAGGCCGGCAAGCATCCCGGCGCGGGCGGCGAAGCGCGGCCCGACCACCACGGCGCTACGCGGGATGACCTCGCCGTTTTGCAGCCGGACACCCGTGAGCCGGTCTTCGTGGACTTCGAGCGAAGCGACCTCACCTTCCACGACCGTGATGCCGAGCGCCGCGAGCTGCTCGGTCTCTTCGTCGGTGGGCCTGGGCGCAGTGTGCAAAAATAGCGTCAGGTCCACCGTCAACTGCCGGAACAGCAACGCCTGGTGCACGGCCATGGGACCCGAGGCCAGGACACCGACCGGCTGATCCCGGACCTCCCACCCGTGGCAGTACGGACAATGCAGCACGTCGCGCCCCCAGCGCTCCCGGACCCCCGGAACGTCCGGCAGCTCGTCGACGAGCCCCGTGGTGATGAGCAGCCGCCTCGCGCCGACCCGGCGGCCGTCCTCCAACTCCACGGTGAAGCCGCCGTCCACAGACTCGGCTGAGGTGGCGCGTCCGTCGAGTACCCGCGCGCCGTACCCGCGGACCTCCTCCCGGCCGGCCTGAAGCAGCGCGGCCGGGTTCATGCCGTCCCGGGTGAGGAACCCGTGAACCCCGGACGCGGGCGCGTTGCGCGGCTCGCCCGCGTCGATAACCAGCACCGAGCGTCGCGCCCGCCCCAGCATCAGCGCGCCGCTCAGGCCAGCGGCGCCGCCACCGACCACCACGACGTCGTACATTGCGAGATCTTGCCTCTCCGTCGCGCTCATGTCCGTCCTTTCTCTTGCGTCTTCATGACAATATTTCGACGCAAAGTTAGTATCGAAGACGAACCCGAGGCTGAAAAGAGTGGATGTTCGGATTTTATGAGACGATCTTCGGTAATATCGGGGATGATCGGTCGTCAGCGTAGATCGCAGCGGCTACCGAGGAAAGTGGGGATCGGGTTGGGTACGACGAGGACATCCGGCAGGCGGGGTGGCGGGCTACCCGTCCGCACCTACGAGGCGGTGCCGGGGGTGCCGCCCGTGCGCGTCCTGAGATTCCCCTACCGGGAGCCTCCCCGGAGTGGGACGCTGGTGGGACAGGCCCACACCCACGACTTCCTCGCGCTCTCCTACTTCGAGAAGGGCGGTGGCTCGCTGCGGCTGGATAACCGGGAGTGGCCGGTGGAGGATGGGGATGCGTTCGTGATCTCCCCCGGCGAGGTGGTAGGGGGCGGTGAAGGTGTGAGCGGCTTCCGGGAGTCCGAGGGCTGGAGCGTCTCCTTTCCACCCGAGGCTCTCGGTTCCCAGGCGCCGGGCGTCTTCCTCTCCTGGCGGGCACACCCGCTGCTCTTTCCATTCGTTGGGGGTGCGGCCGGGGGCGCCCAGCGCTTGAAGGTGCCGCCGGAAGAGCGGACCTCGTGGTCCGAACGCTTCTCGGCTTTGGACGGGGAGTTGCGAGGTAGGCGGGACGGTTACCGGGAGGCGGCTCTTTCGCACCTCACGCTCCTACTTGTGGAGTTGTCGCGCCTGGCGGCGGACGTTGTAGGGGATCTCCGGCTAAAGGAAGAACCCCTGCTCGCCGAGGTCTTCGGCTTTATCGAGGAGCACTACGGCGAGCGCATCTCGCTCAAGGACGTTGCGGGTGCGGTGGGCCTTACGCCGGGCCATCTCACCACCGTCGTCGGGCGCAAGACGGGGAGGACGGTTCTTGAGTGGATCTCCGAGCGCCGCATGGCCGAGGCGCGTAAGCTGCTCGTCCAGACCGACCTTTCGGTGGAGGAGGTCGGCCTAAGTATCGGCTACCACGATCCGGCCTACTTCGTACGGGTATTCAGGCACGTCCACGGCGCCACCCCGCTCGGCTGGCGCCGCGCCGGCCGCCTGTAGGCGGTCGTGCCGTAGAGGCATGGGTTTATGGTTGGATGTCCTCGCGGCAGAGCCAATCTTTTGTCAAATTGGAAGTTGGCGGTGGGGATTCGACGCTCCTCGGCGCGGGTAGGATGTGCTGGTGTCCGAGCAGGAACCCATACCGATCCCGGAGTTGCGTGAGGCGACCGCTGGCGACGCCGAAGGTATTCACGCTCTCGCCACTGAGTTGGCCGAAGCCGTGGGCGACGCATCCCCCGAAGCTGGCGAGGTGCGTAAGAGGCTCGAAGAGTTGTTGGAGGAGCCTAGGGCGCGGGTCATAGTGGCCGAAGGGGACGGCGGGATCCTGGGCGCGGCAAGCCTCTGGATCAAGCCGGACCTCGCCCACGGCGACACGGTCGTCGAGGTGCCGATGCTCGTGGTCTCGAAGGAAGCCCGTCGGAGTGGGGTCGGCAAGCTCCTGATGGCCGAGATCCAGGACGTCGCATCAGACAACGGGGCCGGGCTCATCGAGCTGGTCGCCACCCGCGCCAACGTGGCCGCCCGCGAGTTCTACCGCTCGCTCGGGTTTATCGAGGCTGACGTGGTGGCCCTGGAGTTTGTGGGAGACGTGGAAGCGCCGCCCGACCCGGAAGAGCGCCGGGACTAACCCCCCAGTCCCCGGTACGCTCCAAAGATCAGCGCCGCCACCAGGAAGGAAACGAGAACCCCGCGCCAGGCCGGTATCTCCCGCACCTTCGACAGTCCCAGCGACATCAGCAATACCCCGAAGTAGACTAGCGCCACCCACCGCGCCACCGGAACCGCTGCCAGCGGCAGACCATACCCCAGCGGATAGGACACCACCCGCCACGTAACCACGTAACCGTACCGGCCCCCGATGCTCCCGAGATGGTAGAGGATCGCCAGCGCCAGCGAGATCGGCACCGGCGCGACGAGGGCCACAAGAGCCGGGACAAAACCACCAAACAAAAACCACACCACCGCTGACGGGAGCCCGCAGAAAACCAGGAACAGTCCCGGCGCTCGCGGGTCCGGGACGCGGGGGAGCACTTCGAAAAAGCGCGCCGGATGCACGATCAGCGTCGCCAGGGTACGCAGATAGCTCGAAAAAGGCCGCGAGACGTCCCAGTCGCTGGCGCCGCCCCGGATGGTGTCCATGTTGTAGCCTCGCTTCGCCATGCGAAGAAGTATAGCTTTCGCGGCGATCTAGCCGGGAGCTTCGGAGTTTTGCAGGATCTCAGCCAGGTGAGCGTCCAGCACGGCGAGCATACCGGCCTCGTCCATCCGGCCTAGAAGCCCATGAACGGCGAGCCCGTCCACAACCGCGTGCAGCCGCGCCGCTTCGACCGCCGGGTCCAGGCCTGGGGCGAGCTGGCCCATCTCCGCCATATCGCGCGTGATGAGGTTGCAAAGCTCCCGCATTCCGCTGAAGACGACCTGGTACTCCTCGGAGATCCGCGGCTCTACCAGGCTCCGATCCGTGAAGGCGAACCATATCGCGCCCTCGACGCGTCGCTCCTCGTCCAGCGGCAACACCTCGCACAACGCCGCCCGAACCGCCTCGCGCGGCGCGAGTCCGCCCGTCCTTCTCTGCATCCGCGCGACCACCCGCTCCTCCAGGAGCCGCGCCGCCGAAGCGAGAAGCTCCTCTTTCGTCCCCAGGTAGTGCCGCAGAGCCCCTGTGGACCAGCCCGCTTCGACCGCGACCGCGCGCACCGAGACACCCTCCAACCCATCGCGCAGGATCACGCGCCACACCGCCTCCGCTAACTCCCGCCGGCGCTCCTCGTGATCCACGACCTTCGGCATGTTGACATCATAACACGAGCGTGCTAAAAAACCGAAGAATATTTAGCACAAATGTGTGAAAAAGAAGGTTGGGGGTATGACCGACACTCTAGCGTCACTGTTCGGGCTGGCGGTGCTCGACAGCGTAAATCCATCGGCTTTGGCGGTGACGATCTTCCTGCTCCTGCGGGGTAAGCCTTATGTGGCGAAGGTGTTGACGTACATCTCCGCAGTGTTCCTTTCGTACCTGGGGATCGGGGTATTGCTCATGTTCGGTCTGGGCTCCGTATGGGGGTATGTGGAGGGTCCGGGCGCTTACGCGGTGCAGGGCGTCGTCGGGGCGCTGCTCTTCGGCTATGCCTTGCTTGCGCCAGATAGGCCGCGGAGGGAGAAGAAGCCCCGGACGCCGCGGACGATGAGACTACCGGCGATCTTCCTGCTCGGTGTAACGATCACGGCCGTCGAGTTCTCTACGGCGTTTCCGTACCTGGGGGCGATAGCCATCCTCACGAACGCGGAGATGGCGATGTCGGGATGGCTGCCGATATTGGTCGTCTACAACGTGATCTTCGTCCTACCGCCACTCCTGCTTCTAGCGGCCTACGGGGTGTTCGGATCGCGGGTTAGGTCGCGTTTCGAGCGGTGGCGGGATCGTTTTCAGAACGGGTCGCGCAAGACATTGTTGTGGATCCTCGGCATCGTAGGCTTCTTGCTTCTGGCGAATAGCCTGGCCTTCTTCGATTTCCTCGGGCTCGTGGAGGTGCCGCGTGGGGGATAGGAGCATCAGCGAGAGTCCGGTGGGAATGAGTTCCGCGCCGCGGAAGGCCGGGCGCATCGCGCTGCTCGATGTCCTGCGCGGGGTCGCCATCTTCGGGACGCTGGGGACGAACGTCTGGATATTCTCGGAGGTCGGTTCGGACAGTTCTCTACTCTTCGCTGGCGGTTTGCCGTGGTGGACTTCGGTAGATGGCTTCCTCACCACCCTGACGTTGTTCTTGACCAACGGCAAGTTCTTAGGGCTGCTAACGATACTCTTCGGGGTCGGGCTGGAGATACAGTACCAGTCCGCCCGGAGGCGGGGTCTCTCCTGGCCGGTGCGCTACCTGTGGCGCTCCGTACTGCTGTTTTTCGAGGGGCTGCTGCACTACGTGCTCGTCTTCGAGTTCGATATCCTCATGGGCTACGCGGTGGCGGCCTTCATCGTTGCGTTCCTCGTGGGTAGGAGCGAGAAGATCATACGGCAGGCCATGTGGGTCTCCGGCGGGCTGCACGTCCTGCTGTTCGGAGCCTTGGCGTCGCTGCTGTTCGCCGTTACTCTGCTGGACCCGGCCTCGCTCGCGAGCGGCGGTATCTTCGCGGAGGGGGCGAGCCGGGTGTATGCGGATGGATCTTGGTGGGACCAGGTGCTGTTCCGCCTCAACAATCTCCTCTTGTACCGTATAGAGCCCGTCGCCATAATCCCGATGAACATCTTCCTGTTCCTGCTCGGCGTGCGGCTGATGCGCTCCGGTGCGTTCTCCCCAGACGAGAGCGGCCGGCGCATCCGGCGAAAAATGCTTCGCTGGGGACTCATGATCGGGGTCCCGCTGAACCTGCTGTATTTCGTCCCGAACGGGCTCTTCGAGCTCCCGGTGCGCTACCTGTTCGCTCCGGTTCTCTCGCTTGGCTACCTCGGGCTCGTCGCGCTCGTGATGGAGCGGGCCTGGTTCCGGTGGACGGGCGCGCGTTTCGCCGAAATCGGGCGGATGGCGCTCAGTTGCTACGTTCTGCAGAACGTACTGGGTTCGGTCGTCTTCTACGGCTGGGGCTTTGGGTTCACCGGAGAGGTCGGAGCCGTCGGGACGCTGGTGATCTGGGCGGTCATCAGCGCCATGATCGCCCTCTTCGCGCATCTCTGGTTACGCAGGTTCGCGGCGGGTCCGCTGGAGGGCGTGTGGAAGAGACTCTCGCTGCTGTCGTTTGGAAGTGGCAAGACGTAGCCGGCCTTCGAGGACGTACCGGGAATCCGGGGTTGGGAAACGGATACCGCTACGTAGACTGGGTGTGTAGGGTGGCGTCGCGAGGAGAAGGCATGGCTGGAAGGATGAAGGGCGTACCGGAGGGTTTCCACACCGTTACTCCGTATCTGGTCGTCGGTGACGCGGCCGGGACCATCGAGTTCTACAAGGAGGCCTTCGGTGCCACGGAGCTGTTCCGTCAGGCGGACGCGGATGGAAGAGTCCGGCACGCCGAGGTCGTGATCGGGGACTCGCCCGTCATGCTCACCGACGAGGCGCCCGAGTTCGGGATGAGCGGCCCGCTGGTGATGGGCGGATCTCCGGTCAGCATCTTCCTCTACGTCGAGGACGCGGACGATCTCTTCGACCAGGCAATTGCTGCCGGGGCCGAAGAGGTGGAGGCTGTCAAGGACCAGCCCGAAGGCGACCGGCGTGGTGGGGTGAGAGACCCGTTCGGATATACCTGGTGGCTCGCGACGCAGACCGAAGACATCTCCCGCGCGGAGATGCAGAAACGTTTCGAGAGCCTGGTGGACCAGTAAGGCCCCGGTAGGCCGG
>CALMWA010000223.1 GCA_937873125.1 uncultured Actinomycetes bacterium
GGAACTTCGACGGCCCTCTGGGCGTGCTGGCGGGCATAGAGATCCTTCAGACCATGCACGAACAAGGAGTAGAGACAGAGCATCCTATAGAGGTCGTGGCCTTCACCGACGAAGAGGGTGCGCGTTTTGGCTTCGGCATGATCGGTAGTCGCGCACTCGCCGGCACCCTTACGCCCGAGGATCTGTGGCGGCACGAGGACGAGCGGGGCACCTCCATAGCCGAGGCCATGGGAAACATAGGGTTGGATCCCGACTCCATCGGCGATGCGGCCCGTCCGCCGGGCTCGGTAAAGGCCTACGTCGAGTTGCACATCGAGCAGGGAAAGCTTCTCGAGAACGAGGACCTGCCCGTCGGGATCGTCACCGGTATAGCCGGTCCTTTGTGGCTCCGGTTCGTCCTGGAAGGGGAGGCCGGACACGCCGGTACGACGCCGATGGGACTGCGACGAGACGCCCTGGCCGCTGCCGCCAATATCATGGAATCCGTGGAGGCGGAAGCCTTCAGAACCGGCACCACGGTCGGGACCGTCGGGCAGTTGAGCCTGTCTCCCGGCGGCATAAACATAATCCCGGGACAGGTTGAGTTCTCGTTGGATCTACGAGACATCGATGAGCGTGTCAGGGACAAGGTCGAGCAGCGCATAGTCCAAGAGGCCAACAAGCTGTGTGACGAACGCGGTATAGGGTTGAGCATCGAGACCCTGCAGCGGGTGGCTCCCGTTCCGTGCTCTGAGTCGGTGCAAAATGCGGCAAAATCCGCCTGCGAGGAGCTAGACCTTAGACCCTATTTGCTGGCAAGCGGGGCCGGACACGACGGCATGCAACTCAAAGACCTCTGTCCGGTGGGCATGGTCTTCGCACGCTCAAAGGGTGGCATCAGCCACAACCCCGCCGAGTGGACCTCCCAGGAAGACTGCGTCGTTGGATGCAATCTCCTATACCGCACGGTACTTAACCTGGCAAAAGGTCTGGCTTACGGAAGATGTTAGGGAAGAAGTGGTAGCGTGGAGACGGTATCTGCATCGCAACCCGGAGCTTTCGTTCCACGAGGAGGAGACCGCGCAGTTCGTTTACGATACGCTGCAAACGTTCGGAAGGTTGGAGCTTTGGCGACCGACGAAGACGAGCGTCGTGGCGCGGCTCGTGGGGGAGCGTCGTGGACGAGGAGTCCGGTGGCTTCGGAACCAAAGACCTCGTAAAACGTAGGCGGCTGGCCTCTGCGGCAATCATCGCCGAGCCGACGCAAGGCCAGATCATGGCGAGCGAGGGCGGTCTGGAATGGGTACGAGTCACGATCCGTGGCCGCAACGCGCACGCGGGATGGCGTTACAATGACATCTATCCGCAACCTCCCACGTCGGACCAGGGAGAACCAGGAGTCAATGCCGCCGAACTCGCGGCACGGTTCATCCTCGCCGTTGGTCAACTGGAGCGAGATTGGGGCCGCCGGAAGCCGGCTCTCGAATGCAAGGCGGTCGGCGTCGGCGCGTACTTGGGGGGGAGCTGCACGGAGACCGAGGTCTCCGCCCGCGCCTGCACGTACGTAGCCATTGCCACCCAGCCAGACGTGATGCTGGCCAAGCCCGGCATGGGAGTCGATGAGGGCATTATGGCGGTGCGCAACGAGCAGGGGCACGCCCTCGCTGAGATCTCTTCACGCTTACGGACAGTGAATGACGACGCACCGTCCACTATAAGCTGAGATTCTTCGATGCTCTGGACAGAGACAGGATCGGAGCTTACTTCGTGCATATTTCTTGACGTGAGAATATGTCCGGATAATATATTTTAATGGGAATCTTCGAGAGGAAGAGATTATCGGCAAGGTGAGCGCCTCAAAAGAGAAAAGAATTCCGGCTCACGCGCAGCTTAGTGACATCCTCCGGTCGGAGATCATGGCGGGTAAATACGATCCTAAAATCCCTTTGCCGACGGAGGTCGAACTTCGTAAAAGGTTCAAAGCGAGCCGCTTTACGATCCGACAGGCGCTGGAAACGCTTGTCGTGGAAGGGCTCATCTATCGTCGGGCAGGAAGTGGTACGTTCGTAACGAGCCTACCTCGCCAGCAGCCATACGTGCGTATCGTTGGGAGTGTCGAGGACGCAGAGGCGCTCGGCGACGAAACGATTTTCGTTCCTGAGCATCCCTTGCGGCTAGAGAGATCCAGGTCTGCTGCCGAAAACTTGCGCCTGACGCAAGAAGAGGTCTGGGTACTGAGGGGGACCCGTTACTTGTCAGAGACACCGTTTGGATACTGGCAGATTCATTTTCCTCCTAACGTAGGCGAGTTATTGGGCGAAGGGTTTTCCGTAAGAGACAATAAGAGCGTTATAGGTAAGGTTATGGAGGAGACGGGGACGAAAATCTTGCGAGCGGAGCAGGTCGTCTCGGCGGAACTCGCGGACGCTCGGATCGCAGAAGCATTGAACGTCGCTACCGGCTCACCAGCGCTCAGGATCGAACGTCTCTACCTTGACCACAAAGACGATCCTTTGCTGTGGTCGGTCTCGAAGTATAGGCCCGACCAGTATAATTACAGGATACACTTGTACCCCCAAACCAAATCTCGATTGGACCTTGGTAATTCGCCGTCTGCCGAGAGTCCATCTTCATAAATGGATTTCAGCGATCCGACTCTGCTCGGATGTAATTAATGCAACCGCACCGCAACCGGGACGGTACAGGTCAATACGCAACGGATGAAGCAAGCTGCCGGTGTAGCCAGAACTCCTCATCCGCGTCTCTCTTTCGCCGTACTGGGCGGCGACTTCCTCCAGCACGTGTTGTTCCCATCCTCGCAAGAGTAAGAACTCATGCGGTCTCATATGCTTCGTCTCGTCGGTCACGGCCATCCTTTCCTATCCGGCACCTCTCTGCTATCCGCACGAGACCTACAGCGACCACCCTACTTTTCTTGTATCCCCGCGCACCCACCCCGGCGGCGGCTTGAGGCCGCCCTACGGGTCGCTACGCGCCCGCCGGGGACCCCGGGCTGCGCTCCGTCGGTGGTGAAAG
>CALMWA010000224.1 GCA_937873125.1 uncultured Actinomycetes bacterium
GGCGGCCGAAGCCGGCGAAGGAGACGTGCTGGTCGCGGGCGCGGTCGGGCCGCTGGGCGTGCGACTCGAGCCGTACGGCCCCACCAGCCTCGACGAAGCGCGCTCCGCGTTCGCGGAGCAGATGCGCGGACTCGTCGCGGGTGGAGTGGATCTCTTCCTCCTCGAAACGTTCGCCGACATCCACGAGATCGAGCAGGCTATTCTCGCCGCGCGCGAAGTAGATCGCGACATGCCGGTGATCGCGCAGATGACGATCGGCACCGACTGCCTCACGCCGTACGGCGCGTCCGCCGAGGACGTCGCCAGGGCGCTGGATGCGTTCGGCGCGGACATCATCGGATTGAACTGCTCGGTGGGGCCGCAGGCCATTCTCGAGGCGATCGAGAGGATGGCGCCCGTGACACGCCGCAAGCTCAGCGCGCAGCCGAACGCGGGCATGCCCCGCGAAGTGAGCGGACGCAGCATGTACATGGCGAGTCCGGAGTACATGGCGACGTACGCGCTGCACCTTGTCCACGCGGGCGCGCGGGTCGTCGGCGGCTGCTGCGGCACCACTCCCGAGCATATCGCCGCGATGGTCGAAGGGATCCGGCCGCTGTCGCCGCGCACGGCGATGGCTCCGTCGGCGGAGCGGCGCAAGAAGCGCCCGGACGCGCCCGAAGAGGACGCGGGTGTCGAGCCGCTGCCGTTCGCCCAGGAGGACGTCTTCTGGCGCGGCCACGCCATCGAGGTGCGGGTGAACGCCGAGGACGCGGCCAAGGACTTCGTTCCGAGCCCCGGCATAGTTACCGTCTACGAGGAGCCGGGCGGTCCTGGGGTGCGGGTTGACTCTTCGCTGCGCGGTCCGGGGGTGGTGCCGGAGTCCTACGATCCCCTGTTCGCCAAGCTCATCGTGCGCGGGGCCGACCGGAAGGACGCCCTGCAACGGCTGCGGCGGGCGCTCGCGGAGTTCCGGGTGGAGGGAATAGCGACGACGCTGCCGTTCTTCCGCGCGATCCTCGCCGACGAAGTCTTCGTGTCGGGAGAGTACACGACGGGCTTTGTCGCGGCCCGGATGGAGGGCTTGGAGATAGAGCCGACGGCGCTTAGGGAGGCCGGCGCGGCTGCGGTGAAGAGCGCGCGGGAGGTCGAGGTCGAGGTGAACGGGCGGCTGTTCCGGGTGAAGGTGTACGCGGAAGACGAGGTGGGTGGCCGGGGTGGTCCTCCCCGGCGCAAGAAGGACGAGAGCCGGCGGTCGTCGGTGAGCGAGGGAGCCGTCTCCGCGCCGATGCAGGGGACCATCATGAAGGTGCTGGTCGAGAAGGGGCAGGAGGTAGCGGCGGACGAGCCGGTGTGCATCCTGGAGGCGATGAAGATGGAGAGCGAGATCCGGGCTCCCAAGTCCGGCACGGTCTCCGAGATCCGCGTCGAGGCCGGGCAGACCGTCCGATCCGGCGACCCCCTGATCGTCATAGAGTAACTCAGCCTCTCCTATGGCCGAACACGTAGCGGACTTCGAGTGGCGCGGCGAGGGCGAGGAGGCCGAAGTCGTGCTCTACGCCTCCGATGATTCGGCTTTCAGGCGTGTACTTCCGGCGGCCCGCCTACCCGGTGTGGAGAGCCCCGTCTACGCGGCGGCTTCGGAGTCGGGGTTCGGATGGGTCGTGGCTTCGGCGGAGAGCGTGGCCCCGGACCTGGCGTCCGTCCCGGTGCGGGGAATGTTGCTCACGACGGATGCGGCGGTGGAGAACCTGGAGGTGCGTCCGAAGGATCTGTGGCCTCTGATCCTTCGCAACCTCTCCGAGGTGGGAGTTCCGGTGCTCGGGACGGCCGGTATGCGGCGGATCTGTGAGGGTGGAGCGCTGGCCGCCGCGGAGGATGGTCTGATCGAAGCGGAAGACCTCTTGTTCTTCGGTGTCCGGGACGGCGAGCCCGACGCCCTGGACCGCCGGACAATCGCGGCCGGAGAACGGGACTGGGAGGTCCGGGCCGGAGAGATGGGCGTGTCCGTGGTGGGAGAGGTGTTCGACGTGGAGAGGGCGGATGAGACGGGGATCGAGCCGGGCGTTCTAGCCGTCGAGGTTCGGGCCGGTGCCGGAGACCTTGGCCGGCTGGCGAGTGGCGCTCACCGGGAGCGCATTCTGAGGCGGGTATGGAGCGGAGAGTTCGACCTGGATCAAGACCTCCCGGTGGCCCCGGCCGGCTCCGAGGAAGCGGCGGACCTGCTGGCCGCGCTCCGGGCGGCGGAGAACTTTGCGGATGGACGGGCCGCGCTTTTCGTGTACGCTCTGCGGCGGGCGCTGCGGGATATCGACGGGGGTGTAAGTCTTCGCGCCTCGTGGTCGGTTGGGGGGATCGAGGAGCGCGGCGGCTCGTTCGTGCATCGTCGGGGACTCGTGGCGGCCGGTGAGGGAGAAGTTCTCGTGGCGGGTAGTAGTGTTGCCGCCGGAACAGGTAAAATGCGGGGGAGCGCGCCGCCGTTTGAAATC
>CALMWA010000225.1 GCA_937873125.1 uncultured Actinomycetes bacterium
GAGAAGTTCCAGGTCATCATCTCGACTACCGGTTTCATGCCCAGCATCGCCATTCCAATGGCCGCTCCGGTGAACCCGCCCTCGGCAATCGGGGTGTCCATTACCCTCTTCGGCCCGTACTGGTCGAGGAGGCCGTCGGTGATGAGGTGGGTGCCGCCGTAGACGCCGATGTCCTCACCCATGAGGACGACGGACTCGTCGCGGTCCATCTCGTGGGTCATGCCGTCCCGAAGAGCCTCGCGGTACGTCTTGGTCTCGGCCACGGTTTACTCCTTCCCCATGTACTCGTCGGCCCCGGTGTAGACGTCGGTGTAGAGCTCGTCCAGGTCCGGTTGCTCGCTCTCGTCAGCGAACTTGACGACCTCGGCGATAAGCTCCTTGGCCTCGTTCTTTATCTCGTCGATCTTCTCTTCGTCGAGCGCGTCGTTCTCCAGAAGCCTCTTCTCCAGGAGGCCGATCGGGTCGCGCTGGCGCCACTCGTTGACTTCTTCCTTGGTGCGGTACTTCTCCATGAAGTCCGCCGCCCCGTGCGACACTGTCCGGTAGGTCAGCGCCTCCACGGCGTAGGGCTTGCCCGTCTCCCGAACCTGCTCCGTGACCCTCTCGGCGCACTCGATGACGGCCTCGACATCCATGCCGTCCACCTTCTCGTGCTCGATGCCGTAGGCGTCGAACTTGGCGGCGAGGTCCGTCATGGCCGTCGTGCGCTCAACGCTCGTGCCCATCCCGTACTTGTTGTTCTCGATAATGAACAGGCACGGACACATCCCGTCCTTGCCCCAGAGCCCCGCGAGGTTGGCGGCCTCGTGGAACGCTCCGTTGCTCATGGAGCCATCACCAAGATAGAGCTGGGTTATGTGATCGGTCTCCTGGTAGCGCTGGGCATACGCGAATCCCACCCCGAGCGGTATGTGCCCGGCGACGATACCGTAGCCGCCCATCAAGCCTCGCTCGACATCGAAGAGGTGCATCGAGCCGCCCTTACCCTTGACCATCCCGGTGCCCTTGCCGTACAGCTCAGCCATGACCGCCTTCGGGTCCGTGCCGAGTAGCAGTGCGTGGGCGTGGTCGCGGTAGGCGGTGATGACCTTGTCGCCTTCCTTATAGGCCTGGAGGAATCCCGTGGCGACGGCTTCCTGTCCTATATAGACGTGGAGGTAGCCACCGATCTTGCCCTGACGGAAACCTCTATTACATGCCTCCTCGAAGGCGCGTATCTGCGCCATCTCGCGGTACAGGTCAACTAGGCGATCCGTGCTGGTGGCTACTGCGCCTTCGCTCCCGGATTCTTCGCGAGCCCCTACGTCGCCGTTTTCCGAGTGCTCGTTATCTGCCGACATTTCCGGCCCCTTCCCTCTCAGAGGTACAACCCTGGAAACAGAATACCAAAACCTGCGGTATCGCACGTAATACGGTCTCCAGTCCCACGGCCACATATACCCTATCCTTTCCCTTCTCCTAACCATTCGCGAGCGGCCCGGAAAGCCCGCGCACGGTGCGAGTCGGCGCTCTTTGCCTCGCCCATCTCGGCGTAGGTGAGCGAAGATCCGTCCGGCACGAAGATCGGGTCCCACCCGAACCCGCTCTCCCCCCTCGGCTCCCGTACTAACGCACCAGCCACCTCTCCCACGAAGACACGAACCTCTCCGTTCCCTGCGACGGCCACCGCGCAGACAGCGCGCGCCTGGCGGGCCTCTTGCGCTCCGAGCATTTTCAAGATCCCCGCGTGACCGACGCTCTTTATGAACCACTTGGTGAGCGCGCCCGGCAGGCCGTTCCAGGACTCGACGATCAGGCCGGAGTCCTCGACGATTACGGGACGTGCGGGCCCGCCCAGAGCCTCATGAGCGGCGCGCGCTTTTTCGGCGGCGACTTCGGCCACGTCGAGAGCCTGTATCTCGGGGAGATCCAGATCAGCGCGGTCGAGTTCGATGCCCAGTATCGCCGCGGCTTCGCGGCGCTTGTTCGGGTTCGAGGTTACGAATACGGCTCTGTGGTTCCCCATGCTCGAAATCTACAACACAAAGAGCCTTTGTGTTAGAGTCGCGGCCATGCTTGAGGTCAGGGTGGAGAGCCCTAACCGCGCGGAGTCTGCGCCCCTAGTACGCGATTCAGCAGATGCACTCCTTCCGCAAGCACTCCGGGCTCGGCGCCGACGTAGCTTAACCGCAAAAAGGATCCGGTAGGCTCTGCCGGGAACCAGCGCCGCCCCGCACTGACCATAACGCCGGCCCTCAGAGCACTCTCCGCGACGAGTCCATCGTCGAGTTCATCCGGCAGCCGCACCCACAGGTGCAATCCTCCGTCGGGCACGAGCGTGAGTCTCGCCGTTGGGAGACGCTCTCGAACCGATGCGACCAGCGCGTCGCGTCTATTCTTCAAAACTTTGCGCAGGTGTCGCAGGTGACGGGGCCACGCCGGAGACGAGAGGACCTCTAGAGCCGCCTCCTGCAGTGGACCGGCCACGAAGAAGTCGCCGACTATTCGCGTAGCCTTGAGCCTCTCCCCGGCGGCGCCCCTGGCGCACAGGGCTCCCACTCTCATACCCGGAGCGAGCGACTTGGTGAGAGATCGCACGTAGACGACGTGTCCGTCGGGGTCGTGGGTAGCGAGCGGCGGAGGCGGGTCTCCTTCGAGGGCGAAGTCGCGTGCCCAGTCATCCTCGATCACGAAAGCGTTGGCCTTTCGCGCAACTTCCAGAACCGCCTTCCGTCTCTCGCGGTCGAGCACGGTTCCGTGCGGATTGGCATAGGTCGGCTGGCAGTAGAACAAACGCGCCCCTGAAGAGGCGAATGCCTCCGCCAAAAGATCCAGGCGCGCCCCACCCGAGTCCGTAGGCACGGGGACCGGCCTCAAACCCGCCGCCCGCGCGGCGGCGATCGCCCCTATGTACGTCGGGGACTCCATCAGGACCGGGGAGCCAGGCGACGCGAGCGCCCTGAAGGCGACCGAAAGCGCCGCCTGTCCTCCGGATGTAACCACGACATCGGATGCTCCGAACGCTCCCCCGACCTCCCTGGCAAACCACGCCCGAAGCTCGACTACGCCCTCAACCGGGACCCGCCCCCACGCGCCGGGACGCCGCGCCGCCCGTGTCATCGCCGCCGAGAGCCGCCCGAGAGGCTGAAGGTCCTCGGGCAGGTAACCGGCAGTGAGCGGCAAGATCCCCACCGCAGGTACCGCGAGCAACTCCTCTAGCCCCTCCGACGAGACCATCCTCTCCCCCAGCGCTATCGCCTGCCACCCCAGGTCCGCCGGTTCGAGGATTTCTCGTCGCGAAGCGACAAAGCTACCGCGTCCCGGACGCGCCTCGATAAGCCCTTCGCTCACCAACTGCGAAACCGCCCGCTGCACCGTCGCCGGCCCGACACCATGACGCGACATCAGCTCCCGCACAGACGGCAACCGGTCTCCGGACGCGCCGTTCTCGGCTAACGTCCTTAGCTCTTTAGTTACGCGCAGCAGTGTGTTATCGTTATTCATGGTTACTAGGAGTAACGTTACCGAAGTCTCATCAGAAACGCAAGGTCTGATCTTCGGCGGGCTGGGGGTGTTGGCTTTCAGCTTCACGGTCCCGTTGACGCGGGTGGCCGTCGGCGAGTTGGACGCCACGTTCGTGGGACTTGGGCGGGCGCTCGTAGCGGCCGTGCTGGCGGCGGTCGTGCTGGTGGCGACGCGGCAGAAAGTGCCTGAGAGCCGCTATTGGATCAGGTTGTTCGTGACGGGGTTCGGGGTGATCGTCGGTTTCCCGCTGTTCACGTCGCTCGCTCTGCGAGAACTGCCGGCGGCGGACGGCGCGGTGATCGTGGGGCTTCTGCCGGCGGCTACGGCGGTGCTGGCGGTCTTGAGGCTCGGGGAACGACCCTCACGGACATTCTGGGCGGCGTCCGCCTTCGGACTCTTCGCCGTGCTGCTGTTCGCGGCCTCGCAAGGCGCGGGGTTCTTGCCTCGCGCGGGACATTTATTAGTGTTGCTCGCCGTACTTTCGGGGGCTCTGGGCTATGCGGAGGGCGCGGCTTTATCACGGGAGTTGGGCGGGTGGCGTGTGATCTCCTGGGCGCTGGTCTTCCTGGCGCCCTTCCTCGTGCCGTTCGTCGTGGTCGCCGCGCTCCGTTCTGGCGTCTCAGCGGGACTCGCGGCATGGTCGAGCTTTGGCTATCTCAGCGTCGTGAGCATGTACCTGGGCTTCTTCGCATGGTACAGGGGGCTGGCGATGGGTGG
>CALMWA010000226.1 GCA_937873125.1 uncultured Actinomycetes bacterium
TCATTCGAGAAGGCTGGATGCGCTACCGTTGGGAAAGCCGACCTACCCGCCGACCTTGACCTATCCGCGCAGCCTCTTAATCGTATCGAGGACGACCGGTTCATCCGTCATCAGTACGCATCGCTACTGTTCCAGAAAAACGTTCACCCCAAGTTCGTCCAGGAGCTACTAGGATACGCCTCCATCGCCATCACGCTCGACACCTACTCTCACATGCTGCCCGGCATGGGCGGCGAGGCTGCTGATGCTATGGGAGAAGCACTCGGATAGATCCGGGTTAGTATCAAACTAGTGCCAAAGAGCCTCAGCGAAATCTCTGGCACTCTTCTTTTCTTCGAGTATCCCGCTTATATAAGCCGATTCTGCTAGTGGGCGATGCTGGGTTCGAACCAGCGACCCCCTCCTTGTAAGGGAGGTGCTCTACCGCTGAGCTAATCGCCCGGGTAGGTCCTAGATGGACCTGCCGGAATGGTGCCCCCAACGGGATTCGAACCCGTGCCGCCGCCTTGAAAGGGCGGTGTCCTAGGCCCCTAGACGATGGGGGCAGACCCTTGCGGGACTCAAGCCTTCCGGCTCGTGAGCCAGGAAGGGATCGAACCTTCGACACGAGGATTAAAAGTCCCCTGCTCTACCACTGAGCTACTGGCCCGCCGGGCAAGAGTTTACCAAATCCCGGCGGGTCTGGAACGAGAGACTTGTGCTAATCCTGCCCGATCGGACGAGGACGTTCGAGGCGGCGGGTGAAGTACAGGGAGATGGAGAGTGAGATCACTAACACTGTCAGGACACCAAGTTCGAAGAGGAGTTGGTCGAACTTCGGCGTACCCAGGCTCTGCTCTATGGAGACGGTTACGGCCAGGATGCGCCGCACCACGGCAATTATCCCGATGAGCAGGAACGGTTCGGCTACTACCTCGCGCTCCTGGACGATGGTGTTTATCGTCCCCAGAAGCTCGGTGAAGATAAAGATCAAGAGCACCTTGTCCAGAATCTCCAGCGCCGCCGCGAGCAGCCCGATCTCCGATACCTCAAGGACGCTGTTTACCGCCGAGATGAAGATCATGCCCATGGTCACGAGCAGGAACAGGGCCGCGCCGTAGTACGCGATCCTCTCGGCAAGCTCGACCACGTTCGACAGCCGGTACTCTCGTCTAGGACGCTGGTTCACGGGAGGCGTCATACCGTTAATGGAGGAAGTGCCGCCGGCCGGTGAAGACCATCGCCACCCCATGCCGGTTCGCGGCTTCCACTACCTCTTCGTCCCGCTTGGAGCCGCCGGGTTGGATGACCGCCCCGATGCCCGCCTTCGCGAGCGCCTCGATGCCGTCGGCGAACGGGAAGAAGGCGTCGCTCGCCGCCACCGCGCCCTGGGCTCGCTCGCCGGCCTTCTTGACCGCCAGTTCGGCCGCGTCCACCCGGCTCGTCAGGCCGCCGCCGATACCGACCGTCGCCCCGCCCCGTGCGAGCACTATGGCGTTGCTGCGGACGCGCTTCGCCACGCGCCAGGCGAAGAGGAGATCCCGCATCAACTCCGGCGCGGGTTCCTCTCCGGTAACGACCCGGTAACCGGAGGTATCTTCGGTCGAGTCTGTCTCCTGGAGGAGCAGTCCGCCCGTTACGTCTTTCGCGGTGAGTTTCGGTAGCGTCAGGGGTCCCGCGCGCAGCACGGTCATGTTGGGTTTGGTGGATAGGGTTTCGAGAGCTTCCGGGGTGAAGTCCGGGGAGATCAGGACCTCCGTAAAGACCTTGGTTATCTCGGCCGCCAGCTCCTCGTCCACCGGAGCGTTAAGCGCCACGATACCGCCGAACGCCGAGAGTGGGTCGGACGCGAGAGCCTGCCGGTACGCCTCTGAGATGTCATCCGCAACGGCCACGCCGCACGGGTTGGCGTGCTTGACGATGACCACCGCCGGGCTATCTTCCAGGTCCGCGAGCAGGGCGCGGGCGGCGTCCACGTCGTGCAGGTTGTTGAACGAGAGGTCCTTCCCCTGCAACCGCTCGACATCGGAGAGAAGATGTTTCTCCCCCACCCGCGCGTAGTACGCCGCCTTCTGGTGCGGGTTCTCGCCGTAACGCAGGGGCAGGGCACGCTCGTAGCGCATGGTCAGGGTCTCGGGGAACTCTTCGCCGTTCTCCATCCAGGCCGATATCGCCGCGTCGTACTCCGCCGTCCGCCGGAAAGCCGCGAGCGCGAGCCTCCGCCGGGTCTCCTCGGAGACGTAATTGTCGGTCTCCAGTTCCGAGAGGACTTCCTCGTAGAACTCCGGCGACGGGACGACAGTCACGCTCTTGAAGTTCTTTGCCGCCGCCCGGATCATGGCCGGACCACCGACGTCTATCTGCTCGATGGCCTCCTTCTCGGACGCGCCGCCAGACACCGTCTGCTCGAACGGATAGAGGTTTATGCACACGAGGTCTATCGGGGCGATGTCGTGATCGACGAGTTGGGTGACGTGGTCGGGGTCTTCAAGGTCGGCGAGGATGCCGCCGTGGACCTTCGGGTGCAGCGTCTTCACCCTCCCACCGAGAATCTCCGGCTCACCCGTAACTTTGGATACCGGGATCACCGGGATGCCGGCTTCTTCGAGGGCCTTGGCGGTGCCGCCGGTCGAGATGATCTCGAACCCCATCTCCGAGAGCCGCCGCGCGAACGCCGCCACCCCGGTCTTGTCCGAGACCGACACCAACGCCCGACACTTCATACCGCCACCCTCCCCAGGAAGTAGTCCGCAACCGCCCGAACCAGCAACCGATGCTCTACCGGATGCAACCGCTCCAACAATGTCTCCTCCGTATCCCCCGGCAGGACCGGAACCGCCTCCCGCGCCACCGCCGGCCCCGCGTCCACCTCCTCGACCATGAAATGCACCGTAACCCCCGTCTCTCTGACTCCCGCCTCCAGCGTCCGCTTCACGGCGTGCAGCCCCCGGAACTCCGGCAACAGCGATGGATGCACGTTCAACACCGCCGGAAACCGCTCCAGAAACACCGGCGAGAGCACGCGCATGTAGCCCGCCCCGATCACCAGCCCAACGTCGTGCGCGGCGACCCGCTCGGCCAGCTCCCTATCGAAATCCTCACGACTCGCGAAACCCGAGGGGTCCAAATGCTCCACCGGCACCCCGGCCCGCCGCGCCCGCACAAAGGCGAACGCATCCTTTTTGTCACCGGCCACGACCGCGACGTTTTCAGGGTAGGCGTCCAGCAGCGCCTGCAGGTTCGTCCCGGATCCGGAGGCCAGCACCGCGAACCGCGAACCCTCCGGCAGAGCTTCCGGCGATGCCTCCGATATCCGATCAGACAAACTCGACACCCTCGCCCTCGACTACCTCTCCAATGCGCCACGCCTCACACCCGACTCCGCGCAACGTTTCGAGGCCCCGCTCCGCGTCCTCCGGCGCCACCACCGCGCAGAACCCGACGCCGAGGTTAAAGACCCGCCGCATCTCGTCCTCGGGGATGCCGCCCAGCGAGCGTATGAGCCCGAACACCGCCGGCTCCTCCCACGAGCCAACTTCGAGCCTCGCGCCCAACCCACCGAGCGCCCGTGGCAAGTTCCCCACTAGTCCGCCACCCGTGATATGGGCCATCCCCCGCACCTCGACCGACTCGCGCAGCGCCTCTATCTCACGCACGTAGGCCCGGTGCGGCTCCAGATAGACCTCTCCGACGGGTCGGTCCAAGCCTCCCAGGGTGTCCGTATAAGAGACCCCGGCATCCGCGAGAACCTTGCGGGCCAGCGTGTAGCCGTTCGTGTGCAGACCACTCGACGCGAGGCCCAGCACCACATCGCCGGTTCGTACCTTCTCCCCGGTGACGACCTGGTCTCTCTCACTCGCCCCGACGCAGACACCGACGACCTCGAAGTCTCCCTCGCCGTAGAGACCCGGCATCTCGGCGGTCTCGCCACCGATGAGCGCGATGCCGAGGCTCCCGCAAGCCTCCGCTGCGCCGCGCACGATCCCGGCGACCGCCTCCGGGTCGAGCCGGCCGCTCGCGACGTAATCGAGGAAGAGGAGCGGCTTCGCGCCGGTAGCGAGCACGTCGTTGGCGCAGTGGTTGACGATGTCCGCGCCTAGGGAGTCGTGGCGGCCCATTTCCTTCGCTACCAGCACCTTCGTGCCGATACCGTCGATAGTTGAGGCCAGAACGGGTTCCTGGTATCCGGCGAGGGCGTAGAGGCCGGCGAAGCCGCCGGGTCCGCCGAGAACTTCGGGACCGTGGGTCTTGCCCACGGCGGAACGCATGAGGTCCACGGCCCGTTCGCCACGCTCGATGGAGACACCGGAGGACTCGTAGCTGCCGGGTTTCTCAGGCAATGGTCTTCTCGTAGAATACACACTCGACCGGACCTATCATGCCGCGCCGCGTCTCCTGGTAGCCGTTCGACTCGTAGAGGTTCTTTGCGACCCCGTGGTTTATGCCCGTATCCAGATGCAATGTCGAGTAGCCTAGTGCGGACGCCCGGCGGTGGAGTACATCTAGGATAGCCTGGCCGAAGCCTTGTCGCCGGCAATCCGAGGCCACGCGCATGCGTTTGATCTCAGCGCGTCCCGGCGATGTCTTCATCAGCGCCCCCATCGCGACGATCTCCCCATCCAACTCGCCCACGAGAAACTCCCCGCTATCTTCGAGATAGAGCGCTTCGATATCGAGAAGATCGCTATAAACGTCGTGATCCTCGATGAAGGTCCCCATCTCGCGCAGCCCGGTCTCATGCAGCCGCAGGACGACGGCGTGATCCCCGACCTCGTAGCGCCGGATGTGAAGAGACCCGGTCAAGATCCCCTATCCAACTCGTCCAACTCGCCGAATCCGGCAGCGCCGAGCGCACCGGGCAGGCCATCGTAGCGCAGCACGCTCGCCACCAGTCCGTCGCGGACGGCGAAGATGGAAGCCACGGACTGGCTGCCCGAAACTTCTCCCGTCTCGGCGGAACACCATTCCGCATCCTGCTCCACCACCACCGTCCGGGCGCGGTGGAAGATGCGCCGGGGCCGCAGGCGGATGTTGGCGCGATCTATCCACTCGCGCAGTAGCTGAGCGCCGCGGCCGGAACCGCGTGGACCGCCCACTTCGATCTCCGGGTCCGAGAGGGCTACGAGGCGCTCGACGTCTCCGTCGTTCAGAGCCTCGTGCCACTTCAAGACGGCTTCGACCTCGGGGGAGGTTACGGCTGTGTCCTTCATCCGCCCCG
>CALMWA010000227.1 GCA_937873125.1 uncultured Actinomycetes bacterium
GGGGGCACCGTCCGAGGTAACCTGCTCGTGAGCAGCGCCCTAGCCCTCGGGTTCGCCATGATCCTCCTGATCCGTCATTCGGGCTCGAATCGCAAGCGTCCTAGATCCGCCTGACCTTCTAAAGGTCCTCGCCTTGAACGTCCTCTACCGCTCTGATAACCTCCACTGAGCAAATGAAAACATTTTTCAATTACGAGGAGTCGGGTTGGACGTTGGGGCGGTGATGGGAAAGTTGCGGGGTGGAGGTTTCAAGGCCACGCCGCAGCGGTGGGAAGTCGTGCGGGCGATAGCGGCGGAGCAGCATCAGAGCATGGAGGAGATCCGGGCTCGGTGTCCTGGGGTTGGGATGGTTACGGTGTACCGGACGCTGGAGCTGTTGTCGGGGCTCGGGCTTATACGACGGTTGGATCTCGGCGGCGGACCGCGGTGGGAGCTGGCCGAAGACCATCATCACCACCTTGTGTGCGAGAGCTGTGGGGACGTGACGGAGTTCGATCTGTGTCCGCTCGATCCCGGTCTTTTGGACCTCTCAGATCACGGGTTCGAGGCCCGCTCCCACAGCGTCGAAGTCTACGGTCGGTGTTCGGTTTGTCAGTAGATCCATGCATGGCGGGCCGCACGAGTGAGTGGAAGAGCTTGACCAGTCCGTTGTACGGTAAACCATCGTGACGGCCGTACTGCTGGCGGCGCTGGCGGCGGTCGGCTTCATGGCCGCGAGCTTTCTGGGTCTTCTCGGCGGAAAACTCGGTTTCTTGGACCGGCACTACCCGGCGGCGGTCGCAGCCGGCATACTTCTCGCCCTCGCGTTCGCGGACCTCTTCCCGGAGGGGCTGGAGCTCGCGGAAAACGCGGCGATAGTGGGCTTCGTCGGGGGATTTGCGCTGCTGTTCGTCATCGAGTCGTTAACCCACGCGCACACGCACCATGTCCTAGAGGAAGGCGTACCCAAGCACACGCTCGGGCCGTTCGTCCTGGGACTGATGATTCACAATCTGGCCGATGGCTTCGTGTTGGGGGTAGGTGCGCGGGCGGCGGAAGTCACGTCGGGGCTCGTTGGGCTGGGTATATTGGTGCATCAGATTCCGGTGGGGATCTCGCTGGCCGCCGTCTTCGCCGCAGCGGGCGCGGGTCGCTTGCGCGTGCTAAGAACGACCGTTCTGCTGGCGCTCGCGATACCGCTCGCCGCCGCTCTCACGGTGTTCCTGCCGGTGCCGGGTAATGGGACCCTCGGTCTACTGACAGGTACGGCCGGCGGTGTGCTGGCCTACGTCGGGGCCGCGCATCTGCTGCCGGAGGCGCATAGTGAGCACCCTGACAAGATGAGCGGCATCGGTCTCGTCGCTGCCCTACTGATCACGACCGTCTTGCTGCTCACTGTTCTGCACGGCTAGAGAGCGAATTCTAGAGGATATAGAGCAGCCACGCTCCGAGGAGGACGATCTCCGCGCCGAGCACGATCAGGACCGGCGTCGCGGCCGGAACTCTCTTCCGAGCGTATACGGTGGGGGCGGTGAGCCATCCGAACAACAGGCCACCGATCAGACCGCCTATGTGAGCGGTGTTTGAGATGTTCGGGATGGTAAATCCGAGATAAAGGTTCAGGGCGGTGAGGATTAGGAGCTGGCGGATTATGGGATTCTGCCAGGAGAATGTTCCCCGCCGCAGTGAGTACCCCAACACGCCGCCGAGCAGGCCGAAGATCGCTCCGGAGGCGCCGACCGCTGGGCCGGTAAAGTCCCCGAAGTAGAGGTAGGCGATGCCACCCGAGATGCCGCTCAGGATGTAGAGCGCGAGGAAGCGGCCTCTTCCGAACGACTCCTCGACGAAGGAGCCGAGGTAGTAGAGCGAGAGCATGTTGAACCCCAAATGGATCGCCCCGGAATGCAGGAAGACGCTGGAGAGCAGGCGCCAGTACTCCCCTTGCGCCACCAACTCCGGGACGAGCGCGCCGCGCTGAAGGACGGGGAACGGCTGGTTCACCAGTCCCACGTTCAGTGGCGTTGTCCCCGCGACGCTCCCGGCGTAGGCCACGCCCACGTAGACGAGGACGCAGGCCGAGATCAGGGCGAACGTAACCGGCAGGCGGGCGAAATTGCTCAAGCGCGTATCGGAGACGTATTCAGCGGCGCTGTATCTCGCGCGCGGCGTCTCCGACCTGGACTTTCGAGAGGTCGTCCAGCGGACCGCCGAGAATTGACTCCAGGTCCGGTTCGTCGCCGGAGCCCGTGGTACCGAAGCCCTGCACCTGAACGCCCTCGCCGAACATCTGGCCGAACATCCGTTGCAGGTTCTCCTGCATCTCCCCGATGCCGGCGGCACCGAACGGCGACTCCGCGCCGAGGAGCCGGGCAACGGCCAGCCGCTCCTTGACCTCGGTGACTTCAGCCTTGGCCTTTACGTCCTCGACAGTCCCGAGTGTCTCTCCGGTATCCGGATCCCATACTTCCTCACCCTCGGGCGCGAACACCTCGAACGTCATGCCCGGACGCACCCCGTCGTTGCGGCCCCGGTTTATGACGATCTCCCGGTTGCCCAGTATCTTCGCTACCTTGCCTTCGACCGCCATGCGGTACGCTCCTTTGCGCTCGTTGACTTCCCGAGGATTATATCTCTCACAACGCTCGGAGCCGGTAGTGGCTACAATCTGCGCCATGACAAAAACCAAGACGCAATTCGAGAACGGACGCACGAACCGCATAGGTCGGCACCTCGGAACCTCCGGCGGGTTGCACAAGATGCTTGCTACCGCCGAGAGTCTGGGATGCGAGACGGTCCAGATCTTCGTCTCCAACCCGCAGGGTTGGGCCGAACCCGTGCCGCGTCCCGACGCTGAAGCCTTCGCCGAAGGAAGCAAGAAGCTCGGGCTCGACCCGGTAGTCGTTCATTCGAAGTACCTGATCAACCTGGCGTCACAGAAACCGGAGAGCCGCGAACGCTCCGCCCGCGCACTGGCCTTCGAGATGGTCGCCGCCGGCGCCATCGGAGCAAGCCTGGTCGTCGTCCACTCCGGCAGCCACGGCGGCGAGGGCGAAGAAGTCGGAATCTCGCGTCTCGTGGACTCCCTGGACCGTGCGCGGAGCCTGGCAGCAGACCTGGCAGCGGGCTCCTCGCGCGTCGCGGAGGTCATCGTCGAGAACTCGGTCGGTGGCGGTACGCAGCTCTGCTCGACGTTCGAAGCTTTGGGCGAGGTGTCCCGCCGCGCCGATGTACGTGTCTGCGTAGACACCGCCCACGCATTCGTCGCGGGCTACGACCTCTCGACGCCGCAGGGAGCGCGGGGCGTCGCTGAAAAACTGCGCGAGCACCTGAACTCCGACGTGGCGCTGCTACATCTCAACGATGCGAAAAATGAGATGGGCAGCCGCCGGGACGGGCACCGCAAGATCGGGGAGGGCCAGGTATCTCCGGGCGCGTGGGCCGAGTTGTTCGCCGGTCTGCCGGGCATCCCGGTGGTGATGGAGACGCCCTATGAAGACGCGGAAGCCGACGCCGAAGAGGTGCGGCGGGTCAAGGAGTTGGCCGGCGGGTTGCCTGTTCCACCGGCTAGGGTATAGAATTTGTCCATGACCACCATCGAGATACCGGCGGTGCAGCAGCGGGGAGACCTTCTTTCGGCTATCGGGGATACCCTGCGGGCCGAGCGCAACGAGCGCGGCCTGACGCTCCGGGAGGTCGCCGAGGGTGCCCACGTCTCCGTCTCCTACCTGGCCGAGATAGAGCGCGGAGAGAAGGACCCGTCTTCCAGGGTCCTCGAAAATATCTCCACCGGACTCGGGATGGAGGTCAGCGATCTCCTCGTCCGGGTGGCCGGCGCTCTAGAACCGGCGGAGGTCGTGCCGGTGTCGCGCTCGATGGCCGCCTGACGCCGACTCCGTAACTTTTTCTTAGAACCCCAGAAAGTAAGCGAGCAACACTCCCGTGGCGTTATAACCAGCGTGCGCGATGAAACTCGCGGTGGTGTTGATGTGGCGTCGGAGCAGTCCGAGGCCGATAGAGATCAGGAAGATAAACACAAGCAGCACTGAGGGTCCGTACTGGATGTGCATCGAGGCGAACAGGACCGACGTAAGAAGAATGCCGAGTCTCGGTTGGACCGCGCCGCGAAAGAGGGTCTCCTCGCCGAGCGCGGCGCCCAGCCCGATCAGTAGCGAGAACAGTATCGCGGAGACAGGGGAGAGCCCCGCCGTATCGAAGAGACTGCCGCTGAGGTCGCCGACCGTCTTGTAGAGGTCAGGTTGCAGGGCTGCGAAGAGCGCGTCGGCGGCGAGCGACAGGCTGGTCGCGGCGACGATGAAGAGTATGGCTATCCCGGCCTGAAACACTGAAATCCTCGTGTATCCCAGTCGCCGCAGCGTATCGCCGAAACCCCGCCGCACGCCGATACCGACTCCGAGCAGCGCCACGACTACGAACGGTAGCTGGCTGGAGAAGATCTCACCAGGTGTCAGCCGTCCGCCGGGGAACAGCGTACTCACGTCGGACTCCTGCGTAAAGATCAAAAAGCTCACCGCGTTGTTCGTGAGCACCACCACGAACAGCCACAGCGCCAGAAACACCGGCGGGTCAGCCCAGAAACCACGCTTCGGAGGCCGGCCCACGACCTTTCGTAGCGGCGGCACGCACAACCCAACACCGGCGAGACCCGCTACGATGGCCGCAATTCCCGCTCCAACGAACGCCAGTTGCTCGGACCCGGAGACCGGACCCTGATCCCCCGACGCCGCCATCAACAATCCGATACCCGTCAGCGCCCCGAGCCCCGCAACCAAGAGCGAGAGGGCTAGAAGTACGACGATCAGGCTTATCTCCGCGCTGCGGCTCTTGCGCGCCCACTGCGCCAGCAACGCTAGACCCCCGACGACGAGGGTGGCGAACAAGGTTAGAATCACAACCAACCGCAAGCCTTTCTAATCGGCGAGATAAAGGCGACCCGTTGGGTCCGCGAAAGAGATTACCACACAAAAAATCCCGGACCACGCGTAATCCGTGGTCCGGGTGCGTCTTCTGGGCCGGAAGGGGGAAAGCCCATTGCAGACAATATATAGCTGCGGAATTACATTAGGGCCACGCGAAGGTAACAGTTTGATAACAGTTGATTTGCTTTACGGGTCGCGGTTCTCGCCGCGCTCAAGACCGCCGAGGATCGGGCCGAGATACTCGTCGCGAGCGGCTTCGTATTCTTCCAGGGTGGCGGCGTCGCGCGCCAGGTCCGAGAGATGGGCGGTCAGGCCGGTTCCGCCGCGAGTCGCGAGAATGCGCCATTCGAGGAAGCGGTGGATTCTATCCAGTTCCGGCTGATTGAGACCGCCCGCGAGAGATTCTTCGAGTGCTGCGTGCAGGGCGTCGGCTTCCGCGGCAGAGAGCTGGAGGTTTATGGGCTCTCTCTCGGGTGGGATCAGTGGGTTTTCTCCAGGTAGATCCGGTCTTGCGTAATGACGAGTTGCAAGTCTTCTGGGGCGCCGTTTACGAAAGAGCGCCACTCCCTACTGAAGACGTCCGAGTCGCTAACGTCAGTCCTCAAAAGGAGGCCATCGTCGGACAGCTCGATGACGACCGGGTGCTCGGATACCTGACCGCGTCGCACGGGGTCTCGCCGGTAGATGGAGTTTCTCGACCGGAAGCTCTGCACGCTCGACGACGTGGTGTTCAGCTCCTGGGCGATCCAGTCGTCACCCCGGCCCTCGTCTACCCAACGCCGGATCTTCGCCGCATGGGGCTTCAACGCTACTCTTCTCGTACCCACGCCTACCTCTCCTCGCCGCTCTGAAACGGTGTTTAGATTTATAGTCCATATGTACCACTTTTTGTTACTCCGCGCCAGATATGTCTAATCCCTCGACGAGCTGCGCGTCCCTCAGTTCATCGTGAAGGCCACCATCGCCAGGGCGACGATGGCCCGCAGGCTCCAGGACGCCGTGCGGACCCAGTTGGTGGCTACGAGACTCGCCCATTCGGCGTTATCGAAACCGAGGCCGAGTTTCGTATGGCGCGGAACCTGCAACAGCGCGGTAGAGATCCACACAACGGCCAATAGGACCAGCCCGACCCACGCGAGATAAACCGGGATGCCCGACGGCCGGGGGACCACCAGAAGAACAGTGGTTGTCGCCTCGGCGAGCATAGGCGGGCCTACGACGTGGCCAGTGAGCCGGGAGTGGGCTTCGGAGTAGGCGGGAAATCCGGTTTCCCCAACGCTGGAGAAGAGCGGGTAGTGGACAACCTGGACGAACCAGATGATTCCGACCATTATCAGGGTCGACGTAAGGTGCGCGAGAAGCAAGACCTGCAAGAGCTTAGGAGCGGGTGCGGCCGAGCAGGGTGTCCGCTGAGGCGAGGCCGGAGAGCGAGGCTCCCTCGACTTTCGGTTGTCCGAAAGCATCCCCGGCAAAGAGGAGTCGCGGTTCTTCGCGGGCTAGGAGGCAGGGCTCCGGGTGCGGCTGGGTTACCCAACTGTAGCGCCAGCGGGCCAAAGAAGTCTCGCGGACGCGTGGGGCGAGGTCCGCGCCGAGTCGTTCGCCGGCGAATGCCAGGAGAGCGTCCGCGATCTCTTTTTCGTCGGCGTCGTAGTGTGCGCGGCTCCACTGCGGGCCGGCGTGGATGGTGAGAGCGGGAGTTCGGGAGATTCCCTTTCGGGAGTTGTCGGAGATCCAATCGAGCGGCTCGTCTTTTATCTGTATACCGCCGGGTTCGGGGACCAGGCCTTCGCGGTCCACGAGCGCGAGCAGAGCTAGACAGGGATCGTAGGAGATATCCTCCAGCTGCTTCCGCGTACCCTCTGAAAGCTCGACTTCTCCGGCATCCAGAATATCGAGCGATTGCGGAACTGGGGCCGTAATCAGCAGGGTCGCGCTTTTTAGGCGCAGCCCCGACTCGCAGACGGCTTCCCACTGCCCGCTCCGGATGCGCGCCTGGACCACACGCTCCCCGGTCCGCACGTCCAGGCCGCGGGCGAGGTGTTTGGGTATGGATGTCATTCCCTCCGTGCCTCGGTAACGGGGGTGGCCGTCCTCGCGCGGCTCGCCGGAGGCGTCTGGGAAGCCGCGGGACCACTCCTCGGCGACCCCCGCGTCGAGCCACCCCCGGACGAGTTGCCCGAAGCGGTCACTGCGGGAGGTGAAGAACTGGGCGCCGTGGTCGAAGGTCCCTTCGCCGACGCGCCGGGTCGCCATGCGGCCGCCGACGCTGCGGCCCTTGTCCAGTACCGTTACTTCCCATCCAGCGGCCTGTAGCTCGCGGGCGGCGATAAGGCCCGACATCCCCGCGCCGATGATGATGCAGGAATTGGTGTCTGTTCTACCGCTGTTCAACGGAGGTTCCTTTCTGTAGCGCGGCTCGCAACTCCGCAGCTCGGCGGATGCTCTGGAAGTGGATGTCCACGGTGTCCTCCACGTTGCGGGCGTAGCCGCCGGCCATCGTTACGGCGACCGGGATGCCGCGCCCGGCGCACGAGTCGAGGACCAGGCGGTCGCGCTGTGCGAGGCCGTTCTTGCTCACGTTGAGCCGTCCGAGCCGGTCATCCTCGAACGGGTCGGCGCCGGCGAGGTAGATCGCGATCCGGGTTCCCGTACCGTCGAGCGCTCGCTCCAGTCCACCTTCGAGGGCCGCGAGGAATTCTCCGTCATCCGCGCCATCGGGGAGTGGGATATCCAGGTCGCTCTCTTCTTTCTGGAACGGGAAGTTCTTGTCGCCGTGGATCGAGAGCGTAAACACGCGCGGATCGGAGCGCAGGATCGCCGCCGTCCCATTCCCCTGATGCACGTCGGTGTCGATGATCACTACCTGCTCTACGAGGCCAGCTTCCAGCAACGCGCGGGCCGCGATTGCAGAGTCGTTGAAGACGCAGTACCCCTCACCCCGGTCGGCGAAGGCGTGATGCGTTCCTCCGGCCAGATTCGCCGCAACGCCGTCCTCCAGCGCTGCCATGCAGGCTCTGAGGGTCCCCCCCGAGGCGCGCCGGGAGCGCTCGACCATCCTCTCGGACCAGGGAAAGCCGATGCGCCGGACTTCCTGTCTCGTCAGCGTGCCAGCGATGACATTCTTCAGGTAAGCGGGTGCGTGTGCGCGCAGTATCTCCTCGTCGGTAACCGCTCGCGGGGTCCGAAGCTCGCCGGGTCCACAGATGCCGGATTCCTCCACGCGCTCGCGCAGCATCGAGTATTTCACCATCGGGAACTTGTGTCCTTCGGGCAGCGGCAGGACGAAGCGGTCGCTGTAGAAGACCTTCAAAGCGCGCGAAACCTTACTCTCATGCACAGAGGCTAATACATTCGGCGGCGGTATGCGGCGGGCGCGTTCATAAAACCGGACGGTTCCCTGTGATAGCATCGGCTCTTTGCAGCGTCCGTGGAGGATACTTTGCAGGAACGATTCTCTCTGGAGAACCCGGCTGAGATAGAGCCCCCCGAGAAGGGGTTGTACCTGGGGACGTCTGGCTGGTCGTACGCGGACTGGGAAGGTTCGATCTACCCGGAGGGCATCGCCCCCGGCGCCCGGCTCGCCGAGTACGTCAAGCGATACGCGACGGTCGAGATCGACTCCACGTTCTACGGGACGCCCCGGCGCTCGGCGGTGCAGAAGTGGCGCGAGGTGTCGCCGGAGGGATTCCTGTTCGCAGCCAAGTTCCCGCAGGAGATCACGCACGATAAGAACCTCGTCGGGTGCGCGCACGCCGCGGAGAGCTTCGTAAGCACCATGAGCGGCCTCGGTGACCGTCTCGGACCCTTGCTGGTTCAACTCCCACCGTCGTTCACCGTCGAGGGCATGGGGGTTCTGGAGGACTTCATAAAGGAGTTGCCGAGGGGCTACAGGTACGCGGTAGAGGTGCGGCACCGGAGCTGGCTGCGCTCGGATCTCGCCGCGTTGCTGCGCGAGTATGGGGTTGCCCTGACCCTGATCGACTACCCCAGGATGCCCTGTATGCAGGAGGCGACGGCGGAGTTCTCCTATATCCGATGGCTCGGAGACCGGCGCGAGTTTCCGGCGGAGCATACATATCTAAAGAAGGACCGCGACGAAGACTTGCGCTGGTGGTCGGGGGTGGTGGATGGTTTCCTGGCCGAGGGACGGATGATCTTCGCCTATGCGAACAACCATTATCAGAATCACTCGCCCTCGACGCTGGAGAGGTTCCTGGAGATCCGGGGCGGCGCATGAGCGTCTCGGTTATCTTTAGCACCGGCTCGCTGTATCCGTTCGGCCTCAGTAGGGTCTACGGTTGGGCGGCCGAAGCCGGCTTCGACGGTGTGGAGATCATGATGGACGAACGCTGGGACACACATCAGTCGGCGTATCTGTCGGGTCTCGTGGAGACACACGGAATACCCATCCTGGCTCTTCATCCGCCGCTGTACCGGGGCGCGTGGAATCTGGAACCGGGGGAGACGCTGGTGCGGGTCGCCGGGCTCGCACGCCGGCTCTCGGTGCCGGCGATAGTGGCGCATCCACCCGCTCCGGGGAGGCCGCTCGCGTGCTGGGTGGAGGGGACGCTGTCAAAGGCGAGGGAGCAGGGTGTCGCCGTCTGTGTCGAGAACATGCCGCGCAACACGAAGCGGCGGCTGTTTAGTGTGCGGCGCGGGAGCTGCCATCGGCCGGAGGATCTCGTCGGCCTGGGCGACGTTACGCTTGACACCAGTCACCTCGGCGCGAGCGGCGAGGATACGATGCGGGCGTGGTCGTTGCTGAAGGGCCAGGTTCGGCACATCCATCTCTCCGATTCGAGGCTCAGCGGCAAGGATGAGCACCGGCTCCCCGGAAACGGAAAGCTACCGCTTCAGGAGCTACTCGCGGCGGTCGTAGAGAGTGACTATTCCGGCGCCATCAGCCTGGAACTCAAGCCGTGGCCGCTCGGAGCGCCGGACCCGGAAACCATACAGGCCCGAATGTGAGAGTCGCTAGAATTTACGCGGCAGAGTTTAGAATTCAATGCTTAAATAGCATGGGGAAATCTGAGGAGGTTACTTGCATTATGTTTCCTAAGTACAGTGAAATTTATTTGCCATTGATGATGGAGCTTGCACGGCGTGGCGGACAGAGTAAGCCTTCGGATGAGAATAAAGAAGGCCAAACAGTCTACGAGGCTCTGGCTGACTATTTTGGGTTGTCTGAAGAAGCTCGAACGCTAACTATTGTCGATGATTCAAACGGAAACGTGCGCTCCAAATGGAACAACAGGGTGCGGTGGGCGCGCAGTGACTTGAAAAAATTTGGTCATCTGGATGCATCCCAATATGGTATATGGGCACTTTCCGCTACGGGACAAGAATTAGTGTTAGAGGCGGAAAAAGAGTCATCTGACCAAGGTGTTCTGAGTGTTGTGACGGAGGTAGACCTAGAAACTTTCAGGAAAAGACAGGAAGAAGCCAGACGTATAGGGGCGCTTGGTGAATCCCAGGTCATAGAACATGAGCAACGGAACTTGAACATTAACGGGCGGTCCGATCTCTCCAAGAAAGTCCGACAGGTTTCTATCGAAAATGTAGCGGCGGGCTACGATATCTTGTCTTTTGACAATCAAGGCAACGAGAAATACATAGAAGTTAAGGCCAGTAAATCAACTTATGTGGGATTCGATCTCACTATAAACGAGCTAAATGTTGCCCGTAAATTAGGCACAGCTTACTGGATATACAGAATTACCAATGTTGAAGGAAGCATGCCGAAAATTACTCAGATACAAGATCCAGCGGCCTTGATCAAAAACGGCGATCTTCTTACGAGACCTGCATCATTTTCTGTTTCTCTAGGAGAGACTTACGATGCGGACACTATACCTGCTAATTTGTCTGGCAAAAGCTGGGGTTGAGCTTTCTTGTAGTTGGCATGAACAGGAGCGTATCGAATGAGAGACGAACGGCTGACGAAACTGGCCCGGGTACTGGTGGACTATTCGGTTGCGGCTGAGGAGGGGGATCAGGTCGTGCTCGCCGGCGGTGCGGCCGCGGAACCCCTGATCAAAGCCGTCTACGCCCGCCTCCTCGATGTCGGCGCGACCCCGATACCGCAGGTCGCGCTGCAGGGGATGCAGGAGGTCTTCTTCGAGCACGCGCGGGACGTCCACTACGAGAAAACGCCGCCGGTGATCCGCGCGATCTACGAGGGCGCGGATGCTTTTATCTCGGTCATGGCACCTACTAACACTCGGGCGCTGGCTAACGTGGACCCGACGAAGCAGCAGGCGCTCGGCAAACGCGACAAGGACCTGCAGGAGATTGTGCTCGGCAAGGATCGCTGGGCGCTGACGCTCTTCCCAAC
>CALMWA010000228.1 GCA_937873125.1 uncultured Actinomycetes bacterium
AGGTCGACGACGCGGAGCCCGCGGCGGAGGGAGCCGAAGCGGAAGCCAAGCCGGCGCCCAAGAAGCTCACGGCGGAGGAGCGGGAGAAGATCAAAGCCGAACGCCGCGCTGCGCGCGAGGCCGGAAAGTCCCTGAAGACTCCGCAATCTGAGAAGACCGGCGAGGACAACGCCGACACTGGCAGCGCCGAGAGCGGAAGCGCAGACAGCGCCGCGCCGAAGAAGATGTCGCGCGAGGAGCGGGAACGCATAAAAGCCGAACGCCGGGCCGCCCGTGAATCCGGCCAGTCGCTGAAGACCCCGCCAGCGGAGCAGGCGGCAGGTGGTGCTGAGGTGGCTGGAGCCGAACCCGCCAGCGCCGGAGACGGTGCTCCCAAGAAGATGTCGCGAGAGGAACGGGAGCGGATCAAGGCCGAGCGCCGCGCCGCTCGTGAGGCCGGGCAATCTCTCAAGACCACCGGAGAAGCTCCCAAGCCCGCAGCAGCAGACACGCCGAAACCCGAGGCGCAGGACGCCAGTTCGGATCAGCCGCTGGAGACGGCCGAGACTGTGGAGGCGGCCCCGGCGGCCGGAACCGGGACGCACGAACCGGCGCAAACCGAAGAGCCAAAAACGGAGCCGGTGGCGGAGGATGCTACCGCCGGTGAGAAGGAGAGTCCGAAGAAGCCGGACGGGAAGCCCGTGGAGGAGTAGGGAATCGTGGACGAGCCGGATCGCCGCGAGGCGAATGGAGAGCGCGAGCCGGACGGTGTGGATGCCGCCGCATCCAATGGCAGCGCCGAAGGCAATGTTGGCGAGCCGGATACCTCGGAGGTCGAGGTCCGGCGAGAGTACAACGACGACCCGGTGGAGCTAAAGACGCGGCTCGGGATCAAGGACAACCACATCCGAGAGTTGTACGACCAGATCTCCTCTTCCAAACTCGCCGCCGATGAGGCCTGGGCCTCCCGGCAGGCGGGCGAAGGGCGCGTTCGGGCTCTGGAGGACGAACGGGCGCGGTTGAAAGAGCGTATCCGCACCCTGGAGGAGGAGACCCGCCAGCGCCGCCGCGGCCGGGAAGGCCAGGAGCGGCAGATAGAGCGTCTGCAGCGCGAGCTCGAGCGCAAGGACGGCGAGATCTCGCGCCGCGACTACCTCCTGGAGCGCCGGGACCAGGAGCTGGAGGCCTTCAGCCTAGACGCCTCGGACCTCGTTACCCGCAAGGACCAGGCGCTCGAAGACGCCCTGCGCCGCGTCGAGGGCCTGGAGCGCGACCTGGAGGAACGAGAGTCCGAGGCCGCCGAGTTGCGCGCCACCATAGACGAGCTTCGCGCGGAACTCGAAGAGGAGTACGAGCTTCGCCGCCGCCTCGCCGAACCCTCCAACCGCCTGCGCGCCGGGATAGAACTCTTTAACGACTCCGAAGAGCGCCGTCAGATGAACGCCCTCTCCCGCACCATGGGACAGCCGGAGGTCCACGTCTCGCTGGATAGAGGGGAGGAGCCGGCGGTGCTGCTCGCGTTTACCTGGCAGGGCATCACCTGGCAGACCTACGCGGTGAACCCCGGTCTCGAAGTCCGGGAGCCGCGCATCTACCTCAAGAGCACGGGCGAAGACCTCTCCGGCGTGGACCGCAAACCCCCGAACGGCCGCGTCGGACCCGGCGGACGGGTGCAGTTGGGGCTGTAACCAGGACTGTAGCCAGGGTTTCGGCTACTTCTTGCGGAGGGTCGTGTCCCGGTCCTTCTCCTCGGGTAGCTCCGAGTTTTTGTCTTTCTCGCCGAACTCCAGCTTGAAGTCCCGGATTCCGCGTCCGAGGGCCTGGAGAAGGTTCGTGATCCGCTTCGGGCCGAGGACCAGGAACACGATGAACAGGAGGATGGCGATTTCAAAGAGGCCGAATGTCATCCGCGGCGCCGGGCTTCCATCAGGTGCTTGAGGCGCGCCAGGGAGCGCTCGCCGTTCGACCGTGCGAACCGTTCGATGCCGACCGCCCGCGCCGCGCGGTCGAGCAGCTTGTTCTTTAACCGGAACTCGCCGGTGTACAGGACCAGACAGGTGCCGTTCTCGCCCGGCGACACCTCCACCCGGCCGCCGCCGTCCACGGTAGACGTGTAGATCCACCGGAGAATGCGGTGATCATGCTCCAGCACTTTGGCCTCCGGGGTGACCTTGCCGATCGGGCTATCCAGTTGCAGTCGGTACACGTCTTCGCCAATCCTCTCGACGCTCTCCACGCCGACCATCCACTCCTTCGCGTTGCGGAAGTCTCCGAGGTAGGCGGCGACCTTCTCCGGCGGCGCGTCTATGCGCTCGTTGATAGTAATGGCGTGGTGGCGTTCAGGACTCATCCGTAGCCCAACTCTTCGAGCTTGTCCTCGTCGAAGCCGAAGTGGTGTGCGATCTCGTGTATCACCGTGATCCTGACCTGCTCCTCCAACTCCTGCGGCCGGAAGTCCCGCTCCATCGGGCCGCGAAAGATCGTGATCCTGTCCGGCAAAGTAGCCCCGTAACCCCAGCCTCGCTCCGTGAGCGGCGTACCCTCGTACAGCCCGTACAGCGTATCGTCCTCGTCCGCCCCCACGAGCGGCGTCGAAAGCTCCGGCCAGTCCTCCACCATTATCGCCACGTTATCCAGCATCGCCGACAACTCCGGCGGCAACCCCTCCAGCGCCCGCTCCACCATCTCGTAGAAATCCAGAGTCTCCTTGTTCACAAGAGCTATTGTACTTGTTGATGGAATCCAGCGTGCTCGTTGCTTGGGTACTTCGCTCTGCTCTCCTGGTGGATTGTGTTTACGCTACAATTTGCTTCGTTCGATCCCCAGTGGGAGGCGCGTTGAGGTTCTTATCCGGTTCACGTCCAGGACGGTGGATAGTGTGGCTCTTCTATCGCGCGGCCAACAAGCCGCTGCCGGTGCCGCACGCTGCGGAGTGGATGATGATCCCGGAGCACTCCGTGGATCAGGTGCTGGAAACGGGCGCTCTCCGCAGCCTCTACCCGCAGGACGTGCTCGAAGCCGCCCGCCGCATGGATAGCCAACGCCGCGAGCACGACGAGCAATACAAGGGATCGTAGCTCAAAGGAAATGGAAAGCGCGAAAGCAAGAACGATACTAGCTTTCTACGATTCTACGAACTCTACTCATTTTTGAACCCAAAGAAATTGTCTTCGGACAAGCCTTGGTCGGGAATTCCAACTTGCGTGTAACCTTCAAACATAGGGCCTTCGTCGCACACGATCTTACAGTAGACCGTAGTTGCGCCAGTTCGAAGGATATGTACTGAAAAATTGAAAGCCCTTACCGAATCCGGTAAGAGCTTGTGCTTCTCATATATTTGAGCTTCGTACCAACCATCTTGAGGTTTCTGATCCTCCCTGAATATCTGGCCCCAGCTACGAGGAGGAGTGTCCACTTGAAATGCCGTACTATATTTCCAGAAATCGAAAGAAGCGTTAGATTCTCTCGGTTCAGGCGGTTCTTCCTTCCAATGTTCAAAGGTGTCAGCCGGGAGTTTTAGCCAACCCCGGATGTTGTTCGCCGTTACCTTACCGCTGTTTGTTACTTCAATGTTCAGGCTGCCGTTTGCTGGAACTGACTCAATATACTTGGTCCACATTTGGATATCGAGAGCGGGGCGTATAGATACTTGTTCTCGTGCTATTCCTAAAGACTCTCTGGCAGTGTTTTGGGATTGTTCGGCAAGTTCAAAGGATCTTTCAGCCACGTTAACGGATCGTCGCGAGTTAAGCCAAGCCAGTAAGGCGAAAAGGGCGCCTACGATACCGATGAACAAACTTATGATTTCGTAGCTGCTCACCCTTCAAGCCCTTCCCAATATCTCCAGAGACTCATTTCTAGCAACGGATACACTATTATTTTACGTGAAGGATTGCACTATTCACCGAGGAACCTAAGGTGAACCGTCTGAGATACCAGCAAAGACTAACAACTATTCCTTCGATCCCACTAAGAAATGCGGTTATGCATAGAGCCTGCTCTACGGGCACTTGCATCACGGTAAGATGGTTTCGCCCCTGGATCTCCGCAAATGCTCCAATAAGCACCGATATACTAATCGCATGGACCACCAGCACGGCGAGCACCACGCGAAAGACTAATATATACAGAGAGTCTCCACCGCTTCCAACAAGCTTTCCAACCGCCTAACGCTGCCCTGTAGCTGATCCGGGCGCTCCCCGGGACACGCGAGCACGGATTCGACGATCTCCCGGAAGTCCGCTGGACTCACCGGAAGCGAAGCCGCGACTTCGACGGAGCCTTTCTCGTTGATGATGTACCGCTCGTTGAGGGCGAAGAGTGTCTGTACGAGGCAGGCCGAGCACCGGAAGAGGCAGCCGGCGACGTAGAAGGCGTCGCCGCGAGCGGCAGACTTGCGGCAGGTATCGAGGGCGAAGCGCGCCTCCCAGAGCTGCTTCCGGATAAGTGTCCGTTTTAATCGTGGGGGGTACGGGTCGGCGAGGCATTTTAGGGATTGCAGGGTGTCGTTCGGGTCGTAGAGCGGGCGGCAGTGGTGGATCTCGCCGAGGTAAATGTGGGGGTGGAACCCGTGCGGGTGTCCGGGCTGATAG
>CALMWA010000229.1 GCA_937873125.1 uncultured Actinomycetes bacterium
CGGACTCTGATCGAGCCGATCATCTACACTCAGGTGTCGAACCTCGACGAGGCGATCCACGTCGCCGAACACTCCGGCGGTGGCGGCATCCTGCTGGATACGCTCCACTTCCACCGCTACGGCGGCCGGCTCGAACAACTGCGCTCGCTCGACCCGGACCTACTGTCCTACGTGCAACTTTGCGACGCGCCTCTGGCGCCGCCCGATGGATTACCGCGACCCAGCAAGCTGCCCGGCGGGCAGTCCACGGACGGCACCGACCTGCAACTGGAGAGCCGGGCCATGCGCCTGTTGCCGGGAGACGGCGAGTTGCCGCTGGCGGACTTTCTCGCCGCGCTGCCGAAAGAAGTTCCGGTCAGCGTCGAAGCCCCTGTTCTCTCACTTCAGGAGACCCTGACCCCGGTCGAATTCGCCCGTCGCGCTCGCGAGGCGGTTGCGAACGTGGTGTCCGCGACGAGCGCTTCGTAGATGGAGGAAGGCGAAGGAGTTGACGACGGCGCACCGGTCGGTGGTCTCTGGGCCGCCGGGGTGGATGCTGGCGGGCTATCCAACCACACGTGTGCGGGTGGCTCGGCTCCGGCGTTCATCACGGGGCGGCGGGCTGGTAAATCCGCGCTCGCTTCCCTCACTACGGTATCGTAAGCCGGGTAAGATCCGGCACGCTATCTATAATGGCTGGCGTGTTGGAGCATACAGACGATCTGTGAGGAAGTTAAGGGATGATCAGCGGAAAAACACGACTACTGGCCCTGATCGGGCAACCCGTCGGCCACAGCTTGAGTCCGGCGATGCACAATGCCGCCTTCGCCGCCGACGGCCTGGACTACGTATACGTCTGCCTGGACGTGAGCTCCGACGATCTGCCCGCGGCGGTACGGGGCGCCGCCGCCCTGAAGCTTCGCGGCTTCAACATCACCATGCCGCACAAGCGGGCGATGGTCCCGCTGATGGACGAGCTGGACGAGGGCGCCCGCATCTCCGGCGCGGTGAACACCGTCGTGATCGAGGATGCTACTCTCCGGGGCTACAACACCGACGGGGGCGGTATGGTCATGGCCTGCGAAGAGGCCGGCATCGAACTCTCCGGCCGGCGCGTCCTGAGCCTGGGCGCCGGGGGCGCCGCCGCCGCCATCGCCATCGCTTTTGGGGAGGCGGGTATCGGCGAGCTGCACATCGCCAACCGGAGCGTGGAGCACGCCACGGAGCTACGGGACAAACTGCGTGGGGCGGGCATGGAGAACGTCGAGATCCACCCGCTCGACGCTCTGGACGAGGCGGTCTCGAACGCGGAGGTTGTGATCAACACGACGCCCCTCGGTATGAAAGACGGAGACCCTCTACCGATCCCGGTCGAGAGCCTCGCCGAAGGCGCGGTGGTCTGCGACGCAGTCTACCGTCCCGGAACGGAGACGGCGCTGGTCCGGCTGGCACGGGAACGGGGCGCGCGCGTCGTCGCCGGCGATCGGATGCTGCTGTACCAGGGTGTGCTGGCGCAGAAGCTCTGGACCGGGCATGAACCGAACGTGAAGGTGATGGACCGCGCTCTCTCTTGAGCGTGCGAAAGTAAGCTACCTGGGTACCGTCGAGTTTCGCAACCCCCGCCCGCCAACCACGAGGACCGGACGGCTCGACCGCCGGGTGAGGCGCTCGGAGAGACCGGCTCCGAAGATTCGCTCGAACCGCGGACGCTTCTGGCCCCCTGTCATGATCAGGCCAATGTCCAACTCTTCGGCGAGGCGCATGATCTCTTTCTCCGGATCCCCCTCCCTGTAGTGCGATGCCGCGACGCTGCCACCAAGATCCCTTATCCGAATCACACGATTGTCCAACACCATGAGTGAGCCCATCTTCGCGTAGCGGTACCATTCCGGGTTTTCCGTACGCTAAGGACTGCTGCAAGCAGTAGCAATCCGCGGCAATAAGCTACGAGTGATGTCTGGTAGAGAGCTGGTTGGCTACGAGCACAGGGGACGCAGGTCGCCTTGCCGCAGGACGCCTTCGAGGTTCCAGCGGTAGACGCCGGTTAGGGCGATGTGCTCCCACCCGAGGGGGGAGAGGTGCCCGAGGTGCTCGCCCGTGATGTCGTGCCCTCGTTTCCTCAGCTCCTCTACGGCGCGCTCGACGGACCGTCGCCGAGGTACACGATCTGCGGGCTGCCTCCTTGAGGACGGCCGCCTCCAGTCGGGCCCGGCGGGGTGGCCAAGCGGGGCTCAGCCTCGGTCGGCGTGCTCCCGCAGCCAGGCCATGGCCGCCGCTCCGTGGTTGAGGACCGAGATGTGTCCGTCAACTGGGTATAGCCGCAGTTCCGCCGAGGGACAGCGGCACGCGAGCCACTCGCCGTGCGAGTTTGGCACGACCCGATCCCGGCCGCCGTGCAGGAGGAGGACCGGCGCGGTCACCCGCGCGGGGTCGGCTCCCCACGGGGCGACGTAGGCAAGGTCGTCGTCTATGAGCCCGCCCGGTCCAGCCTCCACGGCCGGTCCGACGACGTCGCCCAGCCAGGACCACTCGCCGGACAGCGTGGCCCAGTCCGCCGGGATGAACCCGGGGTCCTGCTCGCCGGCCGAAGCCTCGTACCTCTCCTTTGCTGCGCGTCCCTCCGCGGCGGCGCGCAGCGACGCCACCCCGGAGGGCGCTATGTCCGCGAACCAGTCAAGCCCCTCGGCACTAAACGGGGCCAGCCCGGCCATGCTGACCACGCCCAGGATGCGCTCCGGCAGCAGCACGCCACATGCTAGGGCGTGCGAACCGCCACCGGAATGGCCCATGACTGCGAACCGATCGATGCCCAGCGCATCGGCGATGCTGGAGACGTAAGCGGCCGCCGATGCCACGTTGCGGCCTGGATAGGGGGTTGATCCACCGTATCCGGGCCGGTCATACGACACCCAGCGGATGCTGAGCTGGTCTGCGGCCGGGAAAAGGGGCTCGGGAGGCGCGCCGATGTTCGGCGTGCCGTGATGCCAGAAGACGGCGAGCCGGCCGGCCGCGTCGCCTGAGCCCGTGTCGTACACGTGCAGCGTGCGGCCGTCGCCCAGCTCCAAATCGGTCTCGGTCACAGCCCTGCGGGTTCCGCGTGCGTTGTCGGTTATACGTCGCTCCCTTCGCGTCCGGTCTCGGCCAGCCGCCGGGCGAGGTACCGGCGCTCGGCGTCGGTAGCCGCCAGCCCGAGCGCCTCCCGGTAGGCGTCGGCCGCTTCGTTCGGACGTCCTAAGCGGCGGAGCAGGTCGGCGCGCGTGGCGGGCAGCAGGCGGTAGCCGGCCAGCTCCCCTGACGCTTCCAGCTCCTCCACAAGCTTGAGCCCCGCGGCCGGCCCCTCCGCCATCGCCACGGCCACCGCGCGGTTCAGCTCCACCACCGGAGAAGGTGTGAGCCGGGTCAGCAAGCCGTAGAGAGCGGCGATCTCGGCCCAATCGGTTTCTGACGCCTCGGCGGCGTGGCACGCCGCGATGGCAGCCTGCAACTGGTAGGGGCCGGTCCTCCCGAGCCGCAGTGCCGCGTCGAGCAGGCGAACCCCCTCTGCGATAGCTTCCCGGTCCCAGCGGGAGCGGTCCTGGTCCTCCAGCGTGACCAGGTCACCCGCCTCGTCGACCCGGGAGTCGCGACGGGCGTCTTGCAGGAGCATTAGCGCCAGCAGCCCCAGCGCCTCGGGCTCGTCGGGCATGAGTTGGGCGAGGGTGCGGGCCAGGCGGATGGCCTCGGCGCTCAAGCCCTCCCGCACCAGGTCGGCGCCCGCGGTGGCGGCGTAGCCCTCGTTGAACAGCAGGTAGAGGGTGGCCAGCACAGCTCCCGTGCGTTCGGGCAACAGGTGGTCCGGCGGCACGCGGTAGGGAATCGCGGCGTTGCGGATCTTGGCCTTCGCGCGAACCAGTCGCTTCGCCATCGTCGGCTCCGAGACGAGAAACGCGACGTGGCCCGCCCGGGCGATGTCTGCGGGGGTCAGGCCGGCGAGGGTCCTGAGGGTGAGGGCTACCCGCGCCTCCAGCGGCAAAGCCGGGTGGCAGCAGGTGAAGATCAGGCGCAACCGGTCGTCCCGGATGCCGCTCCCTTCGGTCGCGTCGCTGCCGGATTGATCTGGGCTGGACAACATCGCCACCTCCTCGAGCTTGGCGGCCCCCGTCGCCTTGCGCCGCAGTCGGTCCCGGGCTCGGTTGCGCGCCGTGGTGGTCAGCCAGGCCCCGGGGCGGCGCGGGACGCCGTCCCGCGGCCAGGTCTCGAGCGCCCGCGCGAAGGCCTCCTGGGCGCACTCCTCGGCGAGGTCCCAGTCGCCGGTTGTCCGGATCAGGGTCGCCACGATGCGGCCCCACTCCTCGCGGAAGGCTTCCGAGACCGCCGCCTCTACCTCAGGCCTCACGCCTCCCAGAACGGCCTCACCTCGATCCTCCCGTGCTTCGCCATCGGATGCTTGGAGGCGACCTCGATTGCCTCGTCGAGATCGGCGCACTCGATCAGGTCGTACCCGGCGATCTGCTCCTTCGTCTCGGCGAACGGGCCGTCTGAGAGCAGCACCTCGCCCCCGCGCACCCGCACGGTGGTGGCGTCGCTGGCAGGGCGCAGGCGGTTGCCTGCCTTGCGTACACCCCGACCGTCCATCTCCTCGACCCAGGCCTCGGTCTTGGCCCCCAGGCCTTCTCCGGGGACCGCCTCGGCGGACGGGTCGTCGCAGATCAAGAGCATGTAGCGCATATCTCCTCCTCTATCGGGTCCAACACTAGTACGACGAAGGGGGATGCCCCAAATGGACAGACCCTCGGTCCTCGACGCCAAAGCGTCGGTGATCCGAAACGCTCGGTCACTCGGTCCCGCCGGACATTCCGAGGCTCTTCGGAGATTATGCCTCGACACCGACACGCAAGAACGCCAAGGTGTAAGAGGGGTCACCCGGACAAGTGGTGTGAACCCCATTTTCCGGACAGTACCCATAGTCAACTTCCGGCCTTCAGGGCATGTATAGCCTCGAATTCTAC
>CALMWA010000230.1 GCA_937873125.1 uncultured Actinomycetes bacterium
ATCGTAACGCTCTGATCCGGCGAGCCCGCGACACTGAACCTGCCACCCTCGAACTCGATGTCGCCCTCGGCGGCCTCCAGCATGTGCGCCGCTATCTTCTTGGCCTTCTCCGCCACCTTCAGGGCTGCCATGTGTACGGCTATGCCGCCCACGGCGAGGCTGCGAGAGCCGTAGGTGTCGCGGCCCATCGGTGAGACCGCCGTGTCACCGTGCAAGACCACCACGTCGTCGGGCGAGACACCCAGGGCGTCGGCGGTGATTTGAGACCAGCTAGTTTCGTGACCCTGGCCGTGTGGCGAGGTGCCGGTCGCGACCTCGACCTTGCCCGTCAGGAGCATCCGCACGTTGGCGGCCTCCCAGCCGGCGCCTCCAATTCCCAGACCGGCGAGAGCCTTGGATGGCCCGAGGCCACAGATCTCCGTGTACGTCGCAAAGCCGATGCCGAGCTGTACGGGATCGTTGCTCTCGCGCCTGCGCCGCTGTTCCTCACGCAAGCCCTCGTAGTCCGCCATCTCCAGCAGCCGGTCCAACGCCGCCTGCAGGTTGAAGGAGTCGTACTCCAGGCCCGCCGGAGTAGCGGTCGGCTCGTCGAACGGCTCGTAGAAGTTCTTGCGCCGCACCTCGGCCGGATCCATGTCCAGCCTGCGGGCCAGGGAGTCCATCGCCCGCTCGATGGCGTAGGCCGCCTCGGGGCGTCCCGCGCCGCGGTAGGCGTCGGTCGGGGTCATGTTGGTGAAGACACCCTTTATCTCGATGGAGAACGCGTCGAAGGTGTAGACGCCAGGGAACATGGCGGCCCCGCTGATCGCGATGGCCGGGGTCAGGAGCTGCAGGTACGCGCCCATGTCGTCCAGAAGCTTCACCCGCAGGCCGAGGATCTTGCCCTCGGAAGTCGCGGCGAGCTCGATGTCCTGTATCTGGCCGCGCCCGTGGATGGTCCCCAGGTAGTTCTCCGAGCGCTCCTCGACCCACTTGACGGGTACGCCCAGCTTCTTGGTCAAGGCGAGGACTATGATCTCCTCGCGGTAAATGTTCAGCTTGGAGCCGAAGCCGCCGCCCACGTCCGGGGCCACGACCCGGATTTCGTTCTCCGGTATCCCCGTGGAGAGCGACAGCACGATCTTCGCCAGGTGCGGAACCTGCGTCGCGGAGTACACCACGTACCCGCTGTGTCCCGGCTCCCGCGTGGCGACGGTCGCCCGTGGCTCGACGGCGTTCGGGATGAGCCGCTGCTGGATGTAGCGCTCCTTGATGATCACGTTAGCCTTGTTGAAGGCCTGGCCCGTGTCTCCCTGCGGCTCCATGTCCGGCGCCCGTGAAGCCGAGCCTTCCTGCGCCGCGCTCTCGTCGAAGGCGGCATCCACGTCCCCGGCCTCGGCGGACCATACAAAGCACTCGTTGGTGCCCAGATCCTCGTGTACTAGCGGCGCGCCGTCCGCGAGAGCGGCCTCCATGTTCGTTACCACTGGAAGGTCCTCGTAATCCACCTCGATGAACTCCAGGGCGTCCTTCGCCGTGTAGCGGTCGGTCGCCACGACCACCGCTACCACGTCTCCCAGGTGGTTAACTTCGTCCGTGACGATTGGGGGATAGGCGGGATTCTTCTGAGTATCGTTCATCTGCGCGCCGCAGACGACGCCCCCTGGCCACTCCGCCGCGAGATCCGCGCCCGTGAACACGTCGATGACGCCGGGCTGCTCTTTGGCGGCCGATACGTCGATGTTCGACACTTTCGCGTGGGCGACGGGGCTGCGGAGCATGGTCGCGTGTACCATCCCCGGCAGCTTGATGTTGTCCGTCCAGTTGGCCTTGCCCGTAAGAAGGGCCGGGTCCTCCTTGCGGGGGACGCTGCCGCCTATGTAGCGTTCTGGTGCTTGAGTCACTCTATCCTCCCTAGGACGTCGCTGCCGGAGTACCCTGCGTCTGACCGGCCGCCTGCTGTACGGCCTTGATGATGTTCTCGTAGCCGGTGCAGCGGCACACGTTGCCTTCGAGCCCCTCCCGGATCTCATCTTCCGACGGGTTCGGGTTCTCCTTCAGGAGGCTTATGGAGGCCATGATCATGCCGGGCGTACAGTATCCGCACTGCAAACCGTGCTGCTCATGGAACGCCGTCTGCATCGGGTGCCAGTTGCCGTTCTCGGCGATGCCCTGAACGGTCGTGACCTCGCGACCGTCCGCCTGCACCGCGAGTACCGTGCAAGACTTGACCGACTCTCCATCCATCAGCACCGTGCAGGCACCGCAGTTGGAGGTGTCACACCCAACTTGCGTCCCCCCGATCCCCAGGTTTTCCCGCAGGTGATGGATTAGCAACAAACGCGGCTCCACGTCCGCGACGTGCGGCTTCCCATCCACCGTCATTTGGATCCTACGCACAGGTTCTCCTTTCCCTCTCATTGTCCCAGCACCGCGAGCGCGGTTCGCGCAAAATTTACGTTCCTCCGGCCGCACCCCAGCCGCCGTCAACGAAATTACACATACTGTGTTTTCCCCTTATCTCTGGCGATTTTACTCCCTTCACCCCGTTCTTTCGGAAGTGCGGGCAGTCTAACACAGGTGCAATTCCTCGCGCATCACGCGACCGGCGGCCAGGGGCTGCGGGCTGTAGAATCGATCATGACCCGGAGCGTTGGAGGGATAGTTATTGGACCTGAAATCCATGTTCGAAGAGCTTGGGAGAAGCCCGGACCTGACTCCCTTTCGCGCACTGATCGAACCACTCGAAACCTACGACCGGGAACATAACAGCGACCTCATCCGCACCCTGCGGGCCTTTTTCGCCGCCAACGCCAACGCGAGCGAGGCGGCGGATCGGCTCTACCTGCATCGCAACAGCCTCCCTTACCGCCTCTCGCGCATCGGTGAACTTACCGGGTTAGACTTGAAAGACCACCGGGTGAGGCTCGCGCTGCAGCTCGGTCTGCTGGCGACGACGACCGAAAGGAGCCGCGACGATGAAGATGAGCGCCCGTAACCGCCTTCCCGGCACCATAACCGAAGTGGTAAAAGGCGAGGCCGCGACCAGGGTCTCGTTACAGGTCGGCGACAACCACATGGTCGCCCTCATCACCACCGAGAGCGCCGAGGAGCTGGGACTCGAAGCCGGCAAGGAGGTAACGGCACTCGTGAAGGCTACCGACGTGATGCTCCTGAGCGACGAGGGACTGGCGTAGACGGCGGGCTGGATCAGTCCTGGTACTCCGTCGCCCTGCGGGACAGGTATCTCCCGGTCAGGATGACGGTAAAAGCGAATCCCAGCACCAGCACCGAGAGGGCGACGGCCGCGTCGAGGTCGCTCTGTAGGGCGGAGTAGATAGCTAGAGGCACGGTCTGGGTCGTCCCCTGGAAGCTGCCGGCGAAGATGATCGTGCCGCCGAACTCCCCGAGGGCTCGCGCCCAGGCCATCACCGCGCCCGCGACCAGCGCCGGCAACGCCAACGGTATCGTCACCTTCGTAAAGACCTTTCGGCGGCTCGCGCCGTCTACCATCGCGGCCTCCTCAACGTCGCGGCGTACCTGAGAGAAGCCCACGGCCGCCTGCCGGACGTAGAAATGGGCGGCGACGAAGACTTCGGCGATCACGACCGCAGCGGTGGTGAACGTGATCTGCACCCCGAACACGTCGAGGTAGCTGCCGAGCAACCCGAACTTCCCGAACGCCAGCAGCAACGCTATCCCCGCCGCGGACGGCGGCAAGACCGCCGGTATGTCTATGAGGCTGTCCACGAGCCGCTTTCCGGGGAATTCGTAGCGGGCCAGCACATAAGCCGCCGGCGTCCCGACCGCGACGATGATCGCCATCGAGATAGCGGTGGTCTTAATGCTCAGGAGCAGAGCATCCCGCGCCTCGGGCGAGGCCATCGCCCGCCAGGAGTCCTCGCTCACCGTCCAAATGACGAGGCTCAAGATCGGCAGGCTTATAAACCCCGCGAGCAGCGCCAGCGCCGCCACCGCCAGCCCGGAGGCCAACGTGTCGCCTCCGAAGCGTCGGCGGAGCGGATCGGTTTTCTTCTCTTTCCTCACGCGGCCGGCTCGAAGCCCCATTTTTCGAGAACTCGCTGCCCCTTCTCGCTCATTACGAGGTCCACCCACTTTTGCGCCAGCTCGGGCTCTTTGGCGTCCTTTAGCGCGGCTATCGGATACGTGGCGATTATGTTGAGGTTCGCGGGAATTTCGACGGTCTCTACTTTGTCTCGCACGTCGGGAGTGTAATCGCTCTCGTAGCCGAACGTGGCGTCGGCTTCGCCTAAAGCGACCCGGTTGACAGAAGCTCGCACATCGGCCTCTCGCGAGACTATGTTTGACATTACGGTCTTCTCGAAATCACCGCCGTACTCCTCATCGGCCTTGCTGAGAATCTCCTCGGCGTACTCGGCGACCGGCACTTCATCCTCCGCCAGCACGAGCTTCACACCGGGCTTCGCAATGTCCCGGAACCTCTCGATACCCGCCGGGTTGTCCTTCGGCACCATGACGACCTCGCGGTTCTTCACGAAGACTTGCGGCTCGCCCTCGACGAGGCCGTCGCCGGAGGCGTCGTCCATCTTGGCTTCGTCGGCGGAGGCGAACACGTCAGCGGGCGCGCCCTGCTGTATCTGGGCGAGGAGCGTGGAGCTCGACTCAAAGCTGGCTTTTACTTCCACGCTGGAGTTCTCCTTCTCGAACGTGTCGGCCAACTCCCCGAAAGCGTCCGTCAACGAAGACGCGGCCAGCACCGTGAGAGTCCCACTTTGCCTCGTCCCGCCATCGGACTCGCTACTCTCCGAGGCCCCACCGCTCACGCCGCACGCCGTGAGGGTGAGCGTCACCACCAGCATCCCGACAACGAACCGGTAAACAGGCCTGGGGCGTGCAAAACTCATCTTCGACTCCCTCTATTTTCGAAAACAAACCGCTGCGCCACGATGGACTCATACACGAAGCTTTATGGTAGAGAACGTCCTCTCCGCGGTCTTTATGCAACGTGCATAGACTTTCGGGTCTCTCTCGAGCCCCTGCAACCGGCCGGGAGGAATGCTCTACTGTCCGGGAAGCTCGCAAGAGAAGAAGGGATATTCGATGAAAGCAGCCTCTCTCAAGTCCGAGATCGAAACTCTAACGAACTCCGAC
>CALMWA010000231.1 GCA_937873125.1 uncultured Actinomycetes bacterium
GGAAGCGCTCTCCGGCAGAGACGCCTGACGCAGGATGGAGGATAGGAACTTGTTACGGGCCACCTTTGATCGGGTGGCTTCTGTCTACGATGAGTCGCGGCCCGGCTACCCGGAGGCGCTGGTCGAGGACGTGATTTCGCTGTCGGTAATACAGCCGGAAGGGCGTGTACTCGAAATCGGCTGCGGCACCGGGAAGGCAACGGAGCCGTTCGCCCGTCGAGGCTACCGTATCCTCTGCGTCGAGCTTGGCGAGAGCCTCGCGGCGTTTGCCCGGCGCAGGCTGGCCGCCTACCCGCGGGTCGAGGTGCTCACCGGCGCCTTCGAGGACTGGAAGGAGGAGGAAAGCGCCTTCGACCTTGTCATCTCAGCGGAAGCTTTTCACTGGCTCGACGAGGCTGACGCCTACCGGAAGATCGCCCGATCACTCCGGCCCGGCGGAGCGTTGGCCTTGTTCTGGAACAGGCCCGTGCAGATAGATAAGAGCGAAGGCTTCTTTGAGGCGGCGCAAGAAGTCTACCGGCGCGAAGCACCAGAACTGATCAAGAGCCATCCACCCAGACTCCCCCACCCCGATGAAGTCTCGGGCAGGGCGGACGGTATCCACGAGACGAGCTTTTTCGGTGCGGTGACGGTTCGCAAATACCCGTGGGAAGCGGAGTACGATGCCACCGGATATACACGGCTCTTGAGCACCTACTCGAACCACATAAATCTGAACGACGCCTCCCGAGAGCGCTTGCTGAATGGCATCGCCGAACTGATCGACACGGAGTTCGGTGGCCGGGTCATTAAGGGGTATCTAAGCGTCCTGTATGTGGCCCACGCTCGCGCAGGTAGTCCTTGAGGGCGTGCTCCGTGCTGGGGAAGGCCATGTCGGGCCACGGCAGATCGCCTCGCGGGAAGCTCTGTACGTCCATCGTCTCGTCCAGGGGCTCCGGTTCGCCGCCGATTGCCTCCGCCGTGAAGACGGCTATCGCCGGGACCTGCCCCTCGTAAGTGTAGAGGCCGAGGATACCGGTGACCGAGATCTCGATCCCGCATTCCTCCAATACTTCGCGCTCGGCAGCAGTCTCGACCCGCTCGCCCCGCTCCACGAAGCCACCGGGGAAGGTCCACTTCCCGTAACCGGGCTCGATATCGCGCTGGACGAGCAGAATGCCGCCGTCCAACTCAAAGAGAGCGCCGGCAACCAGCTTTGGTCCCAGGTAGAAGACGAAGCCGCACTCGCCACAGATCAGTCGCTCCGGCTCACCGTCTTTTACAACGCGGGTCTCGAAGCGGCCGGAGCAGACCGGGCAGAATTTGTACTCTGGTGGGTTCATGGTGGGGAAAGAGCCACGTCCGGCATGCTAAAATGTCGTCTCATGCGGACGTAGCTCAGTTGGTAGAGCGCAAGCTTCCCAAGCTTGAGGTCGCGGGTTCGAAGCCCGTCGTCCGCTCTCTTAGTTGCCGTTCCGGCTTCCGTTTCTTGCCGCGGCGCCGTTCCTCGAACCACGGTTGCCCCGGATCTTCCGCATCAGCCACTTGGCCGGGTCGTAGTACTCGTCAGCGACGCGCTCCTTGAGTGGGATGATGGAGTTGTCGGTGATGTGAATGTCCACCGGACAGACCTCGGTACAGCACTTGGTTATGTTGCAGAGGCCGAGGCCGTTGTCTTCCTTGAGGTCGTGCAGCCGGTCCTGGTTGTCCATCGGGTGCATCTCCAGCCACTGGTTCCGAACGAAGAACCTGGGGCCGGCGAACTCGGCGTGCTTGTGGTGGGTTCTGAGAACATGGCACACGTCCTGGCACATGAAGCACTCGATGCACTTCTTAGGCTCGTAGAGGCGCTCCACGTCCTCCTCGTACATCGTGAACGGCGCCTGCTCGTCGCTCGTAAACGGCTTGATGCCTTTTGAGACCTGATAGTTCCACGAGATGTCCGAGACGAGGTCTTTGATCACCGGGAACGCCTTTAGTGGATGGACCTGGATCTCACCCCCGTCGAACTCCTCAATTCGAGTCTTACACAAGAGCCTGGGCTTGCCATTGATCTCCGCGCTGCACGACCCGCAGTGGGCCGCCTTGCAGTTCCAGCGCACCGCCAGATCTCCCGCCTGATGGGCCTGCACGTACAGGACCGCATCGAGTACGACCATCCCCTCTACCAGCGGCAACTCGTAATCGACCAGCTCTCCCCCGCCGGAATCGCCCCGGAAGATCCTGAGCTTCGCCGTCTTTCCGTTGGCGGCCGCCTTCTCGTCGGCATGCACGTCGGCGTGCGCCTTGGAGGCCATGTCCTTCTGCTCCGCGGAATTGCTATCCAATATCTCTGCTCCTTAGCTACTGGCTCTGACGACTAGAACTGGCTCTCCGCGCCGCGCTTCTCGCCGCCCGCCATGTCCACGACCTTGTCCTCGAACAGGCTGGCGAGATGCTCCGGCATCGGCGGTATCTCGCGCTTCTGTATGCCGACCTCGCCCTGCTCATCCTTCTTGACGATGAAGTTGACGCGCCCGAGCTCGTCGTCCGGGCCGTCGAAGTCGAGGCGCCACTGTGCGCCGCGCCGCTCCGTGCGCTCCAGGGCCGTGCGGATGATGATCTCGGAGATCTGGATCAAATACCGGATGTCCTGCGCCGTGTGCCACCCCGGATTGAAGAGCCGCGAACCCTGTACCTTCATGTTCGCCAGCCGGTCCTTGAGACCGAGCACCTTACCGAGCCCCTCCTTGAGCGAGTCCCCGGTACGCATGAGGTTCGCGTGCTCCATCATCGCCTCCTGGAGCTCCTGCTGCATGAGGTACGGGCTTTCACCCTCCCCCTGCTTCTTCAGCGGCTCCAGCACACGCCCGATCTCCGTCAGCACCTCACCCTCGGCGATGTCCGAGGAATGCACGCTCTCCTTCACGTAGGCCGAAGCGCCCTCGCCGGCACGCCTCCCGAAGACCAGAAGGTCGGAGAGCGAGTTGCCGCCGAGCCTGTTCGCCCCGTGCAAGCCTCCGGCCACCTCGCCGGCCGCGAAGAGGCCCGGCACGTTGGATGCGCCGGTCTCCGGGTCGGTCTTGATGCCGCCCATCGTGTAGTGGACGGTCGGGAAGACCTCCATCGGCTCCTTGGAGATGTCTATGTCCGCGAGCTTTAGGAACTGCTCGTGCATCGTCGGGAGCTTGTTCATGATGCCGTCGTAGCCGAGATGCGTGATGTCCAGATACACCCCGCCATGCGGCGACCCACGCCCCTCCTGCACCTCGGTGTAGTTGGCCCGAGCCACCACGTCTCGCGAGGAAAGTTCCATGCGCTCGGGGTCGTAGTTCTCCATATAGCGGTCGCCCTCGGAGTTGCGGAGCAGGCCGCCTTCACCGCGCACGCCCTCCGTAACGAGCAGGCCGCGCACGCCCGGAGGCCACACCATCCCGGTCGGGTGGAACTGCATCATCTCCATGTCCACCAGTTCGGCCCCGGCATCGTAGGCGAGGACGACGCCGTCGCCCGTACCCTCCCAGGAGTTGGACGTGACCTTGAAGATGCGACCCCAGCCGCCGGTCGCCATCACGACGGCCTTCGCCTTGAAGTGGATGAACTTGCCGTTCTCGCGGGTGTAAGCCAGCGCGCCCACGACGCGGTCCCCGCTCTTGAGGAGCTTGGTGATCGTGGTCTCCATGTAGACCTCGGCGTCGGTGGCGAGCACCTTCTCCTGCATGGTGCGGATAAGCTCCAGGCCGGTGCGGTCGCCGACGTGACACAGGCGGCGGTACGTGTGGGCGCCGAAGGGGCGCTGGGATATCTTGCCCTCAGGGGTGCGGTTGAATAGCGCGCCCCACTGCTCCAGTTCGTAGACCCTGTCGGGGGCCTCCTTGGCGAAGATCTCCGCCGTCCGCCAGTTGTTGATGAACTTGCCGCTCTTCATCGTGTCCATGAAGTGCGTCTGCCAGCCGTCCGCGGGGTCCACGTTCCCGAGCGACGCCGCGATGCCGCCCTCGGCCATGACGGTGTGCGCCTTGCCGAGCAGGCTCTTGGTGACGATGCCGACCGAGAGTCCGTTCTCGGTCGCCGCGACCGCCGCCCGAAGTCCCGCGCCGCCGGCGCCCACGATCAGGACATCGTATTCGCGTGTCTCGTAGCGCTCGCGTGCCGTGTCCCGATTTCCGTTACTTGCCACTTCAGTCACCTACCTTAATCAACCGCCGATTATTGGGAAGTCCGTTATCACGCCCGCCTGCATAAGCCTCAAGTAGATATCGGTCGCCAGCAGCGAGACGAGGCTGTACCACGCCCACTGGGGATGCCGCGTGTTGAGCCGGCTCACGAAGTTATAGGTCTTGCGCCGGACGTTTCCGCCCCGGATGCAGGAGTAACAATCCTTGTTTCCGCCGACGAGGTGTCGGAACGAGTGGCACGAGAACGTGTACGCCGAGACGAGCACGATATTGAGGAACCAGAGCAATGAAGCGACGGTGATCTGGAACCCGTCGGGCGTGAACACGGTCAGGAAAGCCTCGTACCACAGGAAGGCAACGACCATGATCGTGGCGTAGAGAAAGTACCGGTGAATGTTGTTCAACACGAACAGCGCCCGCTCGCCCTTGTAGCTCTCCGTGCTACGCGCCCAGGGCCGATCCAACTGTTGAGCCTTGGCCTGGCACGCTGGTGGATCCCAGAAGAACGCCCGATAATAAGCCTTGCGGTAGTAGTAGCACGTCGCTCGGAACCCGAGCGGTATCCACAGTATGAGTACCGGCGCGGTTATGAACCACGGCAGCCAGTCAGGTCTCCCCACCTCGGGCGAGTAGAATGGCGAGACGTACTCCTGAAAAACCCCCGGATAGAAGACCACGATGGTCAACGAATAGATGCCGAAAGCCGTAAGCGCGAATACTACGGCCATCGGCTCGACCCACCAAGGCAACCTCTTCCAAGCGGCGGCTATACTTGACAAGTTTTCCTCTCCCATCTAAATGCTTGTGCCTACTTGTAACCAAAGGCTTTTGTTCTGCTTGAGCAGTATAGAGGATCGAAAGAAAGCCTGTATGTGAATTCGTTCCGAGTACACGTATATGCTAAAGGTCCGGGCCGTCCCGTAAGCCGGATTCTGCTCTATCCCGCCATCCATCTCCAAAGGCTCTCGCCCTCGGGCCTCTCCAGGAGAGGCTGCGCTTACCAGCCCGGAGCGCCTCTCGGCGCCCGGACAATTTAGCTTGCTCGCACCGGTGGTTTACCTGGCCGGTCCCTCACGGGATACCGCCGGTGGGCTCTTACCCCACCCTTTCACCCATCACCTGTGCCGGGGACGTGCCCCGGCCATCGGCTGGTCTGCTCTCTGCTGCACTTGACGTTACGGACCGCTTGCGCGAACCGTACCTCGGGTTATTGGCCCGAGCGGCCTTTCGCGAGTCCGGACTTTGCTCTACGGCATCGAGTTTCCCCGAAACCGCAGCGACGGGTCGGACGGCCCGAACCCACGGAAAGTATAACTTACAGGGCGTCTTTACAGGGTGGCGCTGGGAGGCACGGGGCGAAGCATAGAGCGGGCGCCGCGGGCGCTGCCGCGACGGAGTAGCACGATCTTGGTCGGGGTTACCCGCAGTTCGACGCGGTTCACGTCGCTCCAGCGCTTGTTCCAACGCTCGTCTTCGCCGACCGACGGGTCGAACCATACACCGGGACCGTCTGGTTCGATCACGCCTTCATACGCCGTGTAATCGCGCGGTTCGTGAAGCGTGGATACCATTCCGCGGCGGTGGATGCCGTTCCTCGACCGGAACGATTGCACCGAAGACGGGCTCGTGCCGAGGGCGCTCGCGATCCACTCGTCACTCCTGCCCTCTTCGACCCACCGCCGGATGTCCTCCACGAATTTGCGGAGCGAAACTCTTTGATTTATGCCCATTTCATGCCTACCACCTCTATTAGAATGGTGTAAGTTTACTAGGATACGCACCATCAAATCAACTGTAAACCGCAACTATATACGTGGAAAGGCTACGACAATGGAGACAGCGTTGAGTATTGGATTCGCGGTCCTGAGCCTGGTGCCTCTAACCCTGGCTTTCTACATCCCGGCCCTGCTGGGTACGGCCACATTGAAGGAGCGCGGCGAAGCGTACCGGGTAAAGGCGGCCATACTCTTCGCCGTGGGGTTTGGGGGGATAACTCTGGTCCATCTGATACTGCGAAGCGGCTCGGCCGTCCAGATCGCCACGACCCTGGGAGTGTCGCTCGTCCAGATCTCCCTAGCGCTCGCCCTCGCGGCCTTCACCGTCTACAAGCTGGCAGATTAAGAGTGTTTGTCTCTTGTGACAGACCGCAGGAAAGAAGCCAATTTACTCTCGGTGTCGCCTTGAATGTTTAACTCGCTCGCGGCTTCTAGCTTGCGCTCAAACCGTTGCAGGCCTTCCTCGTCCGAGTCGAAAATTTCAAATCTGATAGGTTTCGTAGGAGTAATGAGTACGAGCCCCGTGGCGTAGGAGAACGGAATCGGCTTGGGATACCACACTTCTACGTGCGGAATCTTCATCATTCTAAATCCCACTTCCTTTATCGCACACTCGTAAGAGATCAGTTCTGACGCTAATTGACCTCTGTTGAACCTGATCAGTACAGTGGCTGGCTTGTGTCGGGTAAAAAATCCTTCCCACTTCGAACGTTGCAAGAAGCACTGTTCTTCGGTAGGTGACTCAAAGTCAAAGAGAGATACGTAGCCATGGTGTCTCCCGTAGCTATTTGCCGATTGAGGATAGGTATTGGGAAAGCTTCCATCGTTCGGCTTGATATAACGGTCTCGCCTAATGCCCGTGTAGCCCTGCACGCTCGTGAGGTGGTAGACGCCCTGCCTAAGCACAGTAAACAAGCCGCCCAACCCGTCGCGCTGAAGCAGGACTCTACTCTCCTCCAAGCGAGCTTGCTCTTCACCTTTCACGACTTACCCGCCGTTCAGGGCGCTCTTGACCTCCTGTTTGTCGGCGTTGAGCGCGTAGAACGTCATGTCGGCCTTCGAGCCGTCGTAGGGGCGCTGGCGCACGACATCGAGGTACTCCGAGTCGAGCATGGCGCTTATGACTTCCTGTATCTCCTCGCGCGACAGCTCCAGCTCGCCGCGCTCGTCCAACTCGCGGATGCTGCCGAAGATCTCCACGAACGACGCCGGCTGCCGGAGCCCGGCAACCGCCTTGCACACGGTCTTTAGCTCGTAAGGTGTCAGGTCCTCCAGAAGGTCGAAGTCCACGGACTTCGAAACGGGAATCTCGGCCTCCGGTTCGCTCTCCTCCCGTACCGGCTCGTCGCCGGGCTTATCGGACTTTCCGTTGTCCCTGCCCCGGCCCGATGGCTGAGGTGGTGTCCCGGAGCTTTTCGGTTCCTCGGCGGCGAGGTCGGCGTCTTGCAGGTCGGGAACTTTCTCGTCCGGCAGGTAGACCTGTAACTCTAAGTC
>CALMWA010000232.1 GCA_937873125.1 uncultured Actinomycetes bacterium
CATCACCGCCCACGACGGCTTTACCCTCCAGGACCTCGTTTCCTACAATGAGAAGCACAACGAGGCTAACGGCGAGGACAACAACGACGGCGAGAGCCACAACCGCTCGTGGAACCACGGCGTCGAAGGCCCGACCGACGACCCCAAGATCCGGCGTCTGCGCGTCCGCCAGAAGCGAAACATGATGGCGACGCTCCTGCTCTCGCAGGGCGTACCCATGATCCTCTCCGGCGACGAGATGGGCCGCTCCCAAGACGGCAACAACAACGTCTACTGCCAGGACAATGAGATAAGCTGGCAGGACTGGGATCTCACACGGGCCGACAGGAACTTCCTGGCGTTCGTGCGGCGCGTGATCCAACTGCGCCAGGAACACCCGGTCTTCCGCCGCCGCCGCTTCTTCCAGGGCCGCCGCATAAAGGGCGCGGGCGTAAAGGACATAACCTGGCTTACCCCCGAGGGCCGCGAGATGACCGACGAGGAGTGGGACGCCTCCTTCGCCCGCTCCCTGGGCCTCCAGATGGCCGGTGTCTCCGAGTGGGAGTACGACACCCAGGGCCGCTCGGAAGAGGACGACGACTTCCTTCTCCTCCTCAACGCCCACGACGAAGAGATCCCCTTCACCCTCCCGCACGAGCCGAAAGACGCCCGCTGGCAGGTTGTCCTCGACACCAGCTACTCTGCCGGACTCAAGCGCGACGGCTTCTACAAGCCCGGCAACGAGTATCCCCTGAAGGCCCGCTCGATGGTCGTGCTCTCGAACGCCCGCGACCGCGAGAACGGCGAAGATGAGGCCGAGTGATCCGGCACCATACACTACCCTTCGGCGCGCAATACCTCGGAAACGGACGGACCCACTTCACCCTCTGGGCACCCGCTGCCGATAGCGTGGATCTCGTGCTGGATGGCAAGGACCATCCGATGCAGCGTGGCGAGAACGGCGGCTTCGCCATCACCACCGAAGCCGCCCCCGGCACCCGCTACCGTTACCGCATAGACGACGAGCAGGAAGTTCCCGATCCGGCCTCCCGCTTCCAGCCCGAGGACGTGCACGGACCGAGCGAGGTCGTGAATCCGGAAGCTTTCGACTGGCGCGACGATGACTGGAAGGGCCGCCCGTGGGAGGAGACGGTTCTGTACGAACTGCACGTCGGAACCTTCTCCCCCGAAGGCACGTTCGTGGGGGTGAAGAACCGGCTGGGCGAGTGGGTGGACCTCGGCGTGACTGCGATAGAGCTGATGCCGATCTCCGACTTCCCCGGCGTTCGAAACTGGGGCTACGATGGCGTATTGCCCTACGCGCCGGACGGCTCCTACGGCACGCCCCAGGACCTGAAAGACCTCGTGCAGGCTGCGCACAGGAAGGGCCTTTCGGTCTTCCTCGATGTGGTCTACAACCACTTCGGTCCGGAGGGTAACT
>CALMWA010000233.1 GCA_937873125.1 uncultured Actinomycetes bacterium
CTGTATGGAATAGTCCTGATCTACGGCGTCTCCGGCTCGGCCGAACTGTCGGCCGTCTCCGAGACGTTCTCCGGGCGCCTGTCGCCGGTCGCGCTCCTCGGGCTGGTGCTGCTGCTCTCCGGCTTCGCCTTCAAGGTCTCGGCGGCTCCATTCCATTTCTGGACTCCGGACGCCTACCAGGGCGCTCCGACGAGCGCCGCAGCATTCCTCTCCGTCGCTCCGAAAGCCGCGACCTTCGCGGTGCTGCTGCGAATACTTCTCGAAGGAATGCCACAGGCTGCGCCGACCTGGACGGCGGTCATGGCGTTTCTGGCGATTATCACGATGTTCGTCGGCAACCTCTTCGCGCTGCGGCAGAGCAACGTGCGACGGATGCTGGCGTACAGTTCGGTGGCGCACTCCGGGTACATTCTGGCGGGTTTCGCGGCGTTACAGGGCGCGGCGGTTCAGCGGGGGGTCGAGGCGCTCTTGATCTATACGGCGGCCTACGCGGTCATGAATATGGGGGCGTTTCTGGTTATAGACCTCGTAGGGGAGGATGGAAAGAGCTTCAACGGCCTGTTCCGCACCCGGCCGGCGATTGCCTTGTGCATGGCGGTGTTTATGGCGGCGCTCGTCGGGATACCGCCCTTCTCCGGGTTCTGGGGGAAGGCCTGGATCATCCTTGCCGGAGCCGGGTCAGGTTCCATACTGGTCTACGCCGTGGTCGGGGCGCTCGTGATCAACAGCGTCCTCTCGGTCCCGTACTACTTCGGTATCATCCGCAACATGTTTTTCGAGAAACCGGCGCGCGACGCGCTGGAGCCGCGGGGTACGGTAGCGGTGAAGTTCTCCGTCTACGTGCTGGCCGTCGTCACGACGCTGTTCTTCCTGCTTATCATCCCGCTCTCGGCGCTGGTCGGAGCGTCGGGACTGTCGTAGGCTAGTTTTATGCGCGCGGTTATTCTCGTTGGCGGACAAGGGACGCGGCTGCGGCCGATCACTTACGACATTCCGAAGGCGCTCGTGCCGCTACGGAACCATCCGTTCATGGGCTACATGGTGGACTTCCTGCGCTCCGGCGGGATCGACGGGGCAGTCCTCTCGCTGGGATATCTGCCGGACCCGATCCAGGCCTACTTCTCTGGTCGCGATGATTTGGACGGATTCTCGGTAGATTACGCGGTCGAAGACCGTGCACTCGGCACGGCGGGTGGCATAAAGAACGCGCAGCAGTACCTGGACGGCGGGCCGCTCGTCGTGGTGAACGGCGACGTGCTGACCGGGATGGACCTGACGAAGGCAATAGAGCGGCACCGTGCGACCGATGCGCTGGCGACCGTAACACTGACGAGCGTCGAGGACCCGACGGCCTACGGGCTCGTTGAGGTAGACCACGAGATGCTTGTCCACCGCTTTATCGAGAAGCCCGCGTACGATGATGTGACCACGAACCTCATCAACGCTGGTGTCTATGTGATGGAGCCGGAGGTGCTCGATATGATCCCGGCCGGCCGCGAGGTCTCTATCGAGCGTGAGATCTTTCCTCGCCTCCAGGCCGAAGGCCGACTTCGCGCCCACGTCTCCAGCTCCTACTGGAGGGATATCGGAACCCCCCGCAGCTACCTAGCCGCCTCCCACGACGTGCTCTCCGGGGCTGTCGGAGCCGGAGAGAACTTTGAGTACCTGGATGTTGATCCTTCGACCCGTGTCGGCAAGAACGTGAAGCTGTTGCCGCCGGTCTCCGTAGCTGCCGGCTGCGATATAGAGGCCGGGGCTACGATAGGCGGGCGTTCCGCGCTGGGACGCGGGTGCCGCATCGGAGAGGGCTCAGTGGTGGAAGGAAGCATCCTGCTCGACGGCGCGGAGGTCGAGGCCGGGGCCGTGGTGCGTGGTTCGATACTCGGTCCGAGGGCTCGCGCAGGACAAGGCGCAATCGTCCGCGGCCTCTCGGTGCTCGGGGCCGGATGTGTCATCGGTGAGGGCAACGTGCTCGATCAGGGCGTCCGCGTAAACCCCGGCGTCATTCTTCCGCCTCGTAGTCTTCGGTTCTAGCCTCTCCAAACTTGGCCGCTGCAGCGGTGGTTGGATAAAATACATTCTCGGGAAGCCGAGTCGTGAGGTGTTCTTGTGGATGTGATCCAGAATCTCGTCATCGCGGAACTGCTCCCGGATGCGCCCGGCAGATCACCGACCGCCAACCTCTTCGAGTAGCGTTTGCAGCCTTACGTCTCAGCCCTCGCAGATCTCTTCTATCCACAGCGCTGTGTGGGATGTGAGCAACGGGCGAGTGACGTGCTGTGTCGCGGCTGTCACGAAGCGCTGCCCGTTATCGAAGCTCCGATCTGCCGGAGATGCGGGATGCCGGCGGCCTTCGAGACTTTCGTGTGCGAGGAGTGTAAGAACGTGGACTACGGCTTCGAAAGCGCCCGCGCGCCGCTGCGCTACGAGGGAGTCGGCAAGGAGATCGTTCACGCCCTCAAGTATCGAGGTTACACGCGGGTGGTCGAGCGGCTGATGGCGCCACTGATGCTCGGTGCCCTCGATCCCTCCCATAGCTACGATGCCGTGGTGCCGGTGCCGCTGCATCGTTCGCGGCTCCGGCGTCGGGGTTTCAACCAGGCGGCGCTGATGGCGAAGGCTATCGCCGGAGAGCTAGACGCCGGCCTTTCGGATACACTAGAAGTCGTGCGGCGAACCAGAGACCAGGTAGAGCTCTCCGGCGCCGGGAGGCGCGCCAATGTCGCGGGCGCATTCCGGGCGCGGGGGCGGGTCTCGGGCAATATCCTCTTGATCGATGACGTCTTTACCACCGGCGCTACCATGAGCGAATGCGCTGGTGTCCTTATGCAAGCCGGAGCGAGGGAGGTGCGCGCGCTCAGTTTCTGTAGGACATGCTAAGAGTAGCCACCGAAGAAAGGCAGGCCGTATGGAGATACTGGTGAAGGGGCGCAACATATCCGTCACGGAGGCTCTGGAGCAGTACGCCACGGAGAAGGTCGAGAAGCTCTCCAAGTTCTTCGACGAGCAGCACAGCGCCTCCAGGGTCGAGGTCGAGTTGATCCACGAGCGCAACCGCTCCATCTCCGAGCCCGAAGTGGTCGAGACAACACTGTTCATCAACGGAACCGTGCTGAAGGCGCGCGAATGCTCGCCGGACATGTACGCTTCCATAGATGGGATGTCCGACAAGCTGGAGCGCCAGGTTCGGCGTTACAGGGGACGACAGATCGACCGCTGGCAGGGCCAGAGGAAGGGCGAAACGCCGGAGCCCGAACCGTTCGTGGTTGAGGAAGAAGAGGACATCGAGACCAGGATAGTTCGGACCAAACAGTTCCAGATGAAGCCGATGAGCGCGGAGGAAGCGGCGCTCCAGTTGGAGCTTCTGGACCACGCCTTCTACGTCTTTACCAGCGCCGATACCGGCGACATAAATGTGGTATACCGGCGGCGTGATGGTAACTACGGGCTGATAGAGCCCGCCCGGTAATCGCGGGATACGAGACGTAGCACCGAGCGAGGTAGACGACTTTGGCGAACTTGCTGACGAAGATACTTAGGATGGGAGAGGGCCGGAAGGTCAAGGCCCTGGAGCGGCGCGTGGAGACGGTCAATGCGCTCGAACCGGAGATCGAGAAGCTCTCCGATGACGCGCTCCGGGCGAAGACGGACGAGTTCCGCGGGCGGCTGGCGCAGGGTACGACGCTAGATGAGATCCTGCCAGAAGCCTTCGCCGTCGTGCGGGAGGCGTCGCGGCGGACGCTTGGCATGCGGCCCTTCGACGTTCAGGTCATGGGCGGCATCGTGCTGCACGAGGGGAAGATCGCGGAGATGAAGACCGGTGAGGGTAAGACGCTCGCGGCCACCATGCCCGTCTACCTCAACGCTCTGGCCGGCAAGGGCGTCCACGTCGTTACCGTCAACGACTACCTGGTCCGCCGCGACGCGGCCTGGATGGGTGAGATCTACGCTTTCCTCGGCCTCTCTGTCGGCGTCATCCAGGATGCTCACAACTTCGACGAGCGGAAGGTCGCCTACGCCTCGGACATCACCTACGGCACGAACGCCCAGTTCGGCTTCGACTACCTGCGCGACAACATCGCCACCGAGACGGACCAACTCGTGCAACGCGAACTCAACTACGCCATCGTGGACGAGGTCGACTCGATCCTCATTGACGAAGCCCGTACCCCGCTCATCATCTCCGGCATGCCGGAGACCGCCGCCGATACCTACTATCGTTTCGCCGCCATCATCCCACGCCTGAAGGCGGGCGAGGACTACGAGGTGGACGAGAAGAAGCGCCAGGTCGCCCCGACGGAGAGCGGCGTCGAGAAGGTCGAGAAGGCTCTCGGCATGGAGAACCTCTACGACGACGTGAACGCGAACCTCGTCAACCACCTCAACCAGGCTCTACGGGCGCAGACGCTCTTTAATAAAGACGTCGAGTATCTGGTGCGCGACGGGCAGGTCTTTATCGTGGACGAATTCACGGGGCGCGTGCTGGAGGGGAGGCGCTACTCCGAGGGGCTTCACCAGGCTATCGAGGCGAAAGAGGGCGTCCAGATCCGGGAGGAGAATCAGACCGTCGCCACCGTGACGATCCAGAACTTCTTCCGCCAGTACGACAAGCTCGCCGGCATGACGGGTACGGCCGCCACCGAGGCCGACGAGTTCATGCACATCTACAAGATGGAGGTCGTCTCCATCCCGACGCACCGGGACATGATCCGACTCGACAAGGACGACCTGGTCTACAAGACCAAGAAGGCAAAATACGCCGCCGCCATCGAAGACATCGAGGAGCGGCATCGCAAGGGCCAGCCGGTCCTCGTCGGCACGGTCTCGGTCGAGGTCTCCGAGCTTCTGGCGACGATGCTCAAGCGGCGCGGCATCCCGCACAACGTCCTGAACGCCAAGCAACACGAGCGGGAGGCCGAGACTATCGTCGAGGCCGGCGAGCGGGGCGCGGTCACGATAGCGACCAACATGGCCGGACGAGGCACGGACATCAAGCTCGGACCGGGCGTCGCGGAAGTAGGTGGACTCTACGTGCTCGGTACCGAGCGGCACGAGTCGCGCCGCATCGACAACCAGCTCCGCGGCCGGAGCGGCCGTCAGGGGGACCCCGGCGAGTCCAGGTTCTTCCTGTCGTTCGAAGATGACCTCTTGAGGCTCTTCGGCGGCGACCGGATGCAGGGGATCATAGACAGGATCGGGCTGGAGGAAGACGTGCCGATCGAGGCGGGTATGATCTCGAACTCGGTGAGACGGGCGCAGGAGCAGGTCGAGAGCCGCAACTTCCAGATCCGGAAGCGCATCCTGGAGTACGACGACGTGCTCAACAAGCAGCGCGAGGTGATCTACGCGATCCGGCGCGATATCCTCATGGGTGAGACCGTGGATACCTGGGAGTACGTGGAGGAAGTCCTCTCCGACGTAGTGAACCAGCATGCCTCGGACGCCGTGTACCCGGAAGACTGGGATATGGAGACGCTCGCTGCGGAGGTCAACCGCTTCTACCCAAGCCGTATAGACTTCGCCGCGCTCGACGTGGAAGGCATGACGGGCGACGACATCCGGGAGATGGTCCTCACGGACGCGCGCGAGCGCTTGGAGGACCGGAAGGTCGAGTGGGACGAACGCATGTCCGAGCTAGAGAAGCGCGGCCTCGTGCGGACGGACAACGTGAACACGTTCGAGGAGGCGGAGCGGCGCACCCTGCTCTCGGTCGTGGATTCCCGCTGGCGCGAGCACCTGATGGAGATGGACTACTTGCGGGAGGGCATTGGGTGGCGGGGCCTCTCGCAGCGCGACCCGCTGGTCGAGTACAAGCGCGAGGGCTTCGACATCTTCAACGAGATGGAACGCGGCCTCAAAGAAGACTACGTCACCTACATCTACCGCGTAGAGAACGTCAAGCTGCAAGAGGAGCAAATGCAGCAGTACTCCTACAGCGGCGGTACCGAGGAGCCCAACCCGCAGCCCAAGAGCCCGCGCGCTTCCTCACAGAAGATCGGACGCAACGACCCTTGTCCGTGCGGCTCCGGCAAGAAGTACAAGAAGTGCGGGATGCTCAACACTCCCGAACACCAGAGGATGGTGGCCCAAAACGGTGGCCCGGAGGCTCAGGCAGGATAGTGTCTGAACTTCAGGAGAGGGCGGCGGATCTGGAAGAACGCCTCGCGGAACTGGAGGCGTTCTTCGGCGTGGAGGACCTGCGAAACCGGGCGGAGAAGCTGACGGAGGAGATGAGCCGTCCCGGTTTCTGGGACGACCCGGAGGAGGCTAAAGACGTCTCGTCCCGTTTCTCTCGGGTGGAGGGTCGGCTGCGGCTCCTCGAAGAACTGCGCGGCCGTCTCGCGGATTCCGGCGAGTTGCTGGAACTGTCGGAGGACGACAAAGGTTTGCTCTCCGAGGTCGAAGAAGAACTTCATCGGGTTGAGCGCGTGCTGGAGGAGCAGGAGGTGGCCCGGCTCTTCGCCGGCGAGTACGACGAGGGCGACGCCATCGTTACCATAAACCCCGGCGCTGGCGGGGTGGACTCGCAAGACTGGGCCGAGATGCTGGCGCGCATGTACCGGCGTTGGGCGGAGCGGCGAGGTTTCGGCCTGGAGGTCATCGAGTACACCGAGGCCGAGGAGGCGGGCCTCAAGAGCGCCACCTTCAATATCGGCGGGGAGTTCGCGTTCGGGTTGCTCTCGGCGGAGCGGGGGGTGCATCGGCTGGTGCGCATAAGCCCGTTCGACGCGGGGGCGCGCAGGCACACCAGCTTCGCGTCGGTGACGGTGGCGCCTGTGATCGGGGACGCGGTCGAGGTCGAGGTGGATGAGAAGGACCTCAAGGTGGACACGTACCGAGCCTCCGGGGCGGGCGGTCAGCACGTCAACAAGACGGACTCGGCGGTCAGGATCACGCACCTGCCGACCGGGATCGTGGCGCAGTGCCAGAACGAACGCAGTCAGCACCAGAACCGGGAGGTCGCTATGCGCGTGCTGCGGGCGCGGCTCTTCGAACTGGAGCGCGAGAAACGGGAGAGGGAGATCGCCGCGCAGAGCGGCGAGAAGGCGGATATCGAGTGGGGCTCCCAGATACGGTCCTACGTACTTCACCCGTATAAGCTCGTCAAGGACCACCGCACCGGCGAGGAGACCGCCAACACGGACCGCGTCTTGGACGGAGAGATCGACGCATTCATCTACGCGTTTCTAAAGAGCCGGGCCGTCGCGTAGAGTCCGGTGGATGAAGATCCTCGGAGTCTTCGCGGCGGTCATCATTTTGGTCGGGGTGGTGGCTCTGATCGGCTGCTACACGTTCCTGCCCGCGATGTTCGAGGCGATGGTCGCGAAGAACCTGCAGCGAAGCATGGGACTTACCTCCGAGCCGGACGTCAAGCTAACGAGCGATCCTCCGCCGAGGATGCTCGCCGGGAAGTTCGCGCGCGGCGAGATCGAGATGAAGGGCCTGGATCTCGGCGGCGTAAAGCCCGACCGGGTCACGATAGATCTCGAACCTTTCGACGTGGACGTATCGGAGAGCGCCACCAGCAGGTCCGTAAGAGTCCGTGAGCCGCTCTCCGGCACGCTCCGGGTCGAGCTGTCCGAAAGGCAGGTCGAAAAAATCGCGCGTGAGAGGGTAAGAGAGTTCCGTATCGATGGTTTGGATCTGAAGAAAGATCAGATTACCGTAGCTTCCGAGGTTCGGATTCTCGGTTTCCCGGTCCCGGTTTCGGTGGATGGAGAGGTGTTCGTCCGCAACGGCGCCCTGGCCTTCGAGCCGTGGGAGGTTCGCGCCGTAGGGGTCCCGGTCCCGAAAAACCTGACCAAAGCTCTCCTGTCAGGGGTGGATTTCGGATACCGGATCGAGGACTTCCCTTACGATACCGAGATTCAGGACGTGCAGGTTGAGGAGGAGCGCCTGATACTGATAGGCGAAGTCCGGGGTATCACGTTCGGTGGCTCCGGCGGTTGATAACAAGCCCTATTGCTGCTATCTTCTGCGATGGCCGGTGGGACTCGGGAGGGGAGAACCCGCCACGAAGGCCGAAGATCCCTCGCGTTGAGAGGCCAAAACCGACCGTCGGGCCTGCGTCCCCGGCAGCGGTAAGATTTCACGGCGGGCGCGGGCGACCGGAGGGACGGTCCGCCGCCGCCGACTTGGAGAGTCAATGATCCAGTTTAGTAACGTCACCAAGGTCTACGGCAACGACACCGTTGCGCTAGAGCGGGTGAACCTCAATATAGACCCCGGCGAGTTCGTCTTCCTGGTGGGGGCCAGCGGCTCGGGTAAATCAACCATAGTACGCCTGGTGTTGAAGGAGATGGAGCCGTCCGCCGGCGCTATCTACGTGAACGGCACGAGGCTGTCGGCGGTGCCGCGCCGTTCGATCCCGCGTCACAGGCGTAATATCGGGTGCGTGTTCCAGGACTTCAAGCTGCTGCCGAACAAGACGGCGGCTGAGAACGTTGCCTACGCGATGGAGGTGACCGGGCAGCGGCCGCGCACCATTCGCACGAAGGTCCCGCAGATACTGGACCTCGTGGGTCTTGCGGAGAAGACGGGCAAGTATCCGGATCAACTCTCGGGTGGGGAGCAGCAGCGCGTCTCCATAGCGCGTGCGTTCGTTAGCCAGCCGCCGATCCTCATCGCCGATGAGCCGACTGGAAACCTGGACCCGGATACGAGCGTCGGCATCATGCAGCTTTTGCACAGGATCAATCGCATCGGCACCACGGTGCTCGTCGCCACCCACGACAAGGAGATGGTGGACGTGATGCGTAAGCGGGTCGTCGCGCTCGAAGAGGGCCGGATCGTCCGCGACAAGGTGAAGGGGGCGTACGCCGATGAGGTTTAATATCGGGTTCTTTATCAGGGAAGCGTTCAAGAACATCCGGCTGAATTTGCTGATGAGCGTGACGGCCGTTACCACGACGTTTATCTGCATCCTGGTGCTCGGCGCCGGGCTGCTGGTGAGCGCGCACGTCGAAGGGCTCATAGGCTCCGTGCGCGAGGACGTGGCGGTAACGGCGTTCTTCCAACCGGACGAGAAGGAGCAGAAGATCCAGGCCGTGCGCGACTCCGTGGAGGGTTACTCGGAGGTATCGAGCGTCAAGTTCGTCTCCAAGGCCGAGGCGCTGGACAACTTCAAGCAGACCTTCGCAGACCAGCCGGAGATCTACGAGGATATGGGCTCGGACGTGCTGCCCGCCTCCCTGGAGATGCAGCTCAAAGATCCGTCGGATGCCGACGCCGTTGCCTCTAAGCTTGAGGGCGAGGGGTTCGCGAAGAAAGACCTGAGCTACCCGCAGCAGACCATCAGCCGCCTCAACGAGGTTACGGGGTATATGATCTGGGGCCTCTACGGAGCTACGGCGTTGTTCCTGATCTCCAGCATCCTGCTCATCTCCAACGCCATCCGCATCTCTATATTTGCCCGTCGCAAGGAGATCGAGGTGATGAAGCTCGTCGGCGCTTCGGATAGCTTCGTGCGGACGCCGTTCGTCTTCGAGGGGCTCGTGGAGGGTCTTATCGGGGCGACGCTCGCCGCGCTGGCCGTGATCTGGCTGAACTACCTGTTCGTGGATTGGTCGCGTCAGGCGCTGCCATTCGTCCCGATCTCCGGCAACGCCGTGGATACCGTCCTGATCCTGGCCGTCCTCATTGCTGTCGGCGTAATGATTGGCGTCATCGGCAGCTTCCTCTCCGTAACGCGCTTCTTGCGAGTCTAGCCGCCGCGGAACCCCGTACTCTGCTAGCCGGCCGATCACGCGCGTCATGGTAGACTCAAGCTGTGTTTCGCTCCGTTTCGCAACCCTGGAATGAGCCATGATCCTCCCGGCCATACTCGTCCGACGCGGTAGGTATTCCGTGGCCGACCCGCTCTTCGTGGAGGAGCGCCGGCCTGTGCTGGTCGCGCGCAAGCTGCGCCGCGGCGCGGAGGCTGGTGACATAGTACTCGTCAACGTCCGGGAGAAGCAGCGCTCGCTGCGCGGTGAGGTCAGGAAGGTGATCGGCCCCTCCAAAGACCCTCGCAACGTCTACGAAGCCCTCTTCGCCTCCATCGGCACCGGCCGCGAGTTCTCGAAGAAGGTGGAGGACGAAGCCGAGGAGGTCGCCGCCCGACCGCTCGACGCTGTAGACCGCGAGGACCTGCGAGACCTCGCCACGGTCACCATTGACGGCGATGACGCGAAGGACTTCGACGACGCCATCTCCATCGAACTGACGGAAGCCGGCTACCGCATCTGGGTACACATTGCGGACGTTACCTACTATCTTGATCCCGGCGGCCCACTCGACCGGCAGGCGGCGTTTAGGGCCAACTCGGTCTACTTGCCGGGTACGGTCGCGCCCATGCTGCCGGAGAGGCTCTCCGCCGGCGTGTGCTCGCTGCGGCCGAACGAGGACCGTGCGGCGGTCACGGTAACTATAGAGCTGAACGCGGACGGGTCCTCCCGCTCGGTGCGGGTGTTCCGCAGCCTAATCCGCAGCGACGCCCGGCTCACGTACGACGGTGTGGACGCTTTTCTGCGGGGAGAGGGGGAGGTGGACCAACCCGAGTTGGTACGGGTCGCCTTTGATCTCTCACGTCGGCTCAAGACGTGGGCGGCGGTGCGTGGCAAGCTGGAGCTCGGCGGACGCGAGCCGGAGTACGAGATCGACGAAACCGGAACCCCGACGGCCGTAACGGTGCGCCGTTCGACACCGGCGCGAGCCCTGATCGAGGAACTGATGGTTCTCGCCAATGAGGAGGTTGCGAAGATGCTGCGCGGCAAACGCGGCGGTGTCTTCCGGATGCACGAGAAGCCGGACGCGGAATCTCTGGAGACGCTCGGTGTGCGTCTGGCGGCCGTCGGGATGCAAGTAGAGCCCACGCCGGAGAACCTGGGGACCATAGCGGCCACCGCCAAGTCCGACGCCGTGAACTACCTGATACTGCGCTCCATACCCCGCGCGTTCTACGCGCCGTCGAGCCCCGGACACTTCGGGCTCGCGCTGGAGGACTACACGCACTTTACCTCCCCGATCCGGCGCTACTCCGACGTTCTCGTCCATCGTGCGCTGCTTGGCGACGAGCCTCCGGCCGACGTGGCGGAGATAGCCTCGCACATTTCCGAGAGAGAGTACAAGTCCGTCGTCTGCGAGCGCACCGCCGACCAGTACACCCTGATGTGGCTGATGCGCGATCGCGTCGGCGACATGATGGAAGGCACCGTCGTCAGCACCACGAGTTTTGGTCTCTTTGTCGAACTTGAGACCGGAGCGACGGGGCTCGTACACGTCAGCAAGCTCCCCGGATGGTGGGAGCTGGAGCCGAGCGGGGTGGTGCTCTCCAACGACACCATCGGCGCCTCCTACAAGGTCGGTGATCAGCTGATGGTGGAGCTGCTCGATGTGCGGCCGCTCATGCAGCGGGCCGAGTTGCGGGTGGTGAAACACCTGTGACCGACTTCGCGCGCAACAAGAAAGCCCTGCACGACTTCGCCATCGAAGAGACTTACGAGGCGGGGATAGCGCTCACCGGCGCGGAGGTTAAATCCATCCGTGAAGGACGGGCGAACCTGAAGGAGAGTTATGCGCGGGTTCGGGATGGCGAGGTTTATCTGATCGGGGCGCACATCTCCCCCTATGAGAACGCTCGCCAGGGTGAGCAGTTCCCCACTCGAGATCGCAAGCTGCTCCTGCACCGCAAGGAGATAGACCGCCTGGCCGGCAAGATAGCGGTCGAGGGAAAGACCATCATCCCGCTCAAGCTCTACTCCAGGCGTGGCAACATCAAGCTGGAGGTGGCCGTCGCCAGCCGCAAGAAGCAGTACGACAAGCGCCGTGACATCGCCAAGAAGACCGCCGACCGCGAGATGCAACGCGCCATGAAACAACACCTGCGCGGCTAGGGTAACGGCCGGCACCACGTCTAGAGGAGCGTGCCGCCAACTTTGAAGGGCGATCTACTGGTGGTAGAATGTAACTCGTAAAGGGGGCGTACCGGCTTCGACGTGAGCGGTTAGCGTCCAGTGAGACGAGCCGAGTTTGCTGGAGACTCGTAAAACGCCGGCAACCAAGATACACGCCGATAATGATATGGCTCTAGCTGCTTAATTAAACAGTAGCTCATCGGCCCGGGCGGCCCACGGCCCGGCCCCCGGTGTCATTTAGTGGGCTTACCCTCCGCGCCCTGGCTCCGGGGTGTCGAGGGGACACTCAACGGGCTAGTCACTCCGCGGCGCCCCGGTCCGCGGAGACCGGCGAAACTAAACCGGGAGCTACGCTCGTAGAATCTCACGGATAGCGCGCTCGCGGACGCGGGTTCAATTCCCGCCGCCTCCACTACTCACGGCCGCCCGCTACTGCGGGCGGTCTTCGTTCTGGCTCGTGAAGATCGTCTCTGAGCTTGAATAGTATCGAAAATGGATATAATGCTTTGCCGTGAGTGATCCACGCCCTATAGGGGTCTTTGATTCTGGTGTGGGAGGGCTGACGGTGCTCTCCGAGATTCGGGACCGGCTACCATACGAGAATACTATCTACTTCGGCGACACGGCGCGGGTGCCCTACGGACCGCGCGACCTGACCGAAGTCCGGTGGTTCGCCTTTGAGATCGTGCGTTACCTGGTCAGCCTGGACGTGAAGCTGGTGGTCATAGCCTGCAACACGGCTGCGGCGGCGGCGCTGAGGTCCCTGCAGAGATCCTTCGACGTCCCGATCATCGGTGTGGTCGAGCCGGGAGCGCGGGCGGCGGTGGTGGAGACCCGGAACCGCCGGGTGGGCGTCCTGGCTACGGAGGGTACGGTAAGAAGCCGCGCCTACGAGAAGGCCGTCCACTCCCTCGACGCCGGCATCGACGTGTACGCTCAGGCCGCCCCGGAGTTCGTTCCTCTCATAGAGCGAGGAATAACGGAGGGTCCAGAGCTGGAGGCGCACGCCAGGGGATACCTGGCGCCAATGAAAAAGCTTGGGGTGGACGCCGTGATCCTGGGGTGTACCCATTACCCACTCATCTCCGAGACCATCAACCGCGAGATGGGACCGGAAGTCCGTTTGATCTCCTCCGCCGGACAGACCGCTCTGGAGGTCGGCCACGTTCTCTCGCGCCGTGGCTACCTGCGCCGGTCGCACGACACGGATGACCTCGGGGCGGCCACCTACATCTGCAGCGCCGACCCGGAAGAATTCGCCGCCCTCGGCAGCCGCTTCCTGGATGAGGAGATACGGGCCGTCGCCCCGGCTACCGTGGTTTAAAGCCCCACCCCGTTTGTTATACTTGCTCCTGGCATCTCGGGGCGTGGCGCAGCCTGGTAGCGCACCTGCTTTGGGAGCAGGGGGTCGGAGGTTCGAATCCTCTCGCCCCGACGGCCGGGATCACGCGGGTGTAGCTCAATGGTAGAGCCCCAGCCTTCCAAGCTGATAATGGGGGTTCGATTCCCCTCACCCGCTCTCGGGTCCGCGAGGACCCTCCAGCAAGCGCCCGTAGCTCAACTGGATAGAGCAGCGGACTTCTAATCCGCAGGTTGCAGGTTCGAGTCCTGCCGGGCGCGCGAATTTATTGGTAGAATCCTCTCTGCGCGTGGTGATCGTAGCTCAGTTGGCAGAGCATCGGGTTGTGGTCCCGAAGGTCGCGGGTTCGAGCCCCGTCGGTCACCCTAACGATTATCCTTAGTTAAGCGGCCCCTGGCTACTGGCCGGGGACTTTGCAGGCTAGCTAAACGCCTATGAGTGCGCGGCCCTTGTACGTGAGCCCCATGTCCGCGCCGACTTCTACATTGATCTTGCCAAATCCGACAGGTTGGCCCTTGCGTCCCGTAGAGCCCCCCGCTTGCCAAATCCGACCCAGATCAATGTAGTGTCCGTCTACGGCTTGCTTAAACAATTCGAGAGATTGGTCTTCATCTAATCCGAGGGTTTGGCCGATGCGTACTATTTCGGTCTCAGCATCTATGCTGCCCCATGTACCTTCTCGCTCGTGTATGCCCCTGAGCATGTCTTTGAGCTGGTCGTCGGTAGACACGTTGCCCCTTTCCTCTAGCCGTTAGTGAGCTTATCAGACCGACAGGCGGTAGATAGGGCATATCAGCGTACTACTATAACCCTAGCGATGAGCACTTGGATCAATTAGTAGAGGACACGACCGCTATTTTAACTAGCTTTCCGAGAGTGATGGTTAACACTATTTATATGTAGACAGTGTTAACCATATAGGTATCGAAGTGCGAAGCGATCCAGACGATGCACCGTTCTTTCTGCCGGGGGGCGCTGTCCTCAGCGATGCGGTTGTCGAAAAATCTGAAGGGTGAAACAATCCTACTTGATCCCTCCTCCTACAACGTTGCCGTCCATGCCATCCAGAAGTTGGGAATGGTGGTCGCATGCTAGACTTTGATTGCCGCAAGGAGGACGGATCTACAATCGAATTGGTAGATAAGGGGAATTAGCTGTGAAACTCGACGCGACTATCGTTGGTAAGGCGCTCGATCTGGCATATGACAAAGCGGTTGATGGCGTACCGGGCGTACCCGGTTTGGAATCTGCGGAGGCGTTGGCGGAAGACTACCTCAACGATCCAGGAACGCTGGAGGACAAAGTAAACACGCTTATCCGTTACCAGGTCGTGAAAGCCACAACATCCGGGTTTGTCACTGGGCTAGGTGGGGTGTTAACCCTTCCCGTGGCTATCCCAGCCAACCTTGTGAGCATCATGTACATACAGCTTCAGATGGTCGCAGCGATCGCGCGCATGGGCGGACATGATGTTCGCAACGATCGCGTGAAGGCTGTTTGCTACGCTTGTTTGTGCGGCAATGCGGCTGCGGAGGTGCTACAAACTGCGGGCATAACTATAGGGAAAAAGTTGACCGAGAAAGCGATAAAGCAATTTTCCTTCGAAGTCATCAAGAAGATAAATCAGGCGGTCGGTTTTCGCTTGATTACGAAGTTCGGTCAGACAGGGGCTATCAACCTCGGCAAAGCCATACCGTTGGTGGGTGGAGTGATCGGTGGAACCTTCGACGGAACGACGACATACGCTATTGGCAGGGTTGCCAGGAACGTGTTCGTCACGGGTGAAGAAACGCCTAACGTCTCAGGGCCTGGAGAGACAAATATTATCGACAGCTTCTCCGAAATGCTGTTCACCAAAGATGATGAGCAGGATCTCGAATTCTATTGGGGACCCCTGACAAACCGACAGGATCATTCGTCGTCCCGAGACTAGAGCGGGCAGGTCCGAAAAGTGGCTCAGCGACCTTCGCGTTCGCGTCCCTAGCTGATCAGCACGAAGAGCCCTATCGCCAGCAGGACTACTCCCAGGACGAACGCGCCGACCGCTCCTATTCCCAGCCAGAAAACGTTCTTTACCAGGCTCTGGCCTAGGTCCTCCTCCGAGCGGTGGCTGACGACGAATCGCTGCTGTTTGTCTTCCGCTGGGGGAGCTCCGATCTCACCGTTCTCCCGAACGGTTCCCAGCACGTAGATCGGCGCATCTACCGGCAGGATGCTCTCCGTGTAGCGGTAGCCGATGGTGCGCTCGCTGTCGCCGAACCTGATCGGTATGCCGCCGAGTGAGAATCCCGAGTCCGCGTCGCGTTCGAAGCGGTCCACTACTTGCGGGGCGTCTATCTCCGCGCCCTCGGCGTTGACCGCTACCCTGCCCGACTCGTCTTCGACCGTGAACGGCGCGAACCGTTCGACTTGCGAGAGAACCTCTGAGCGGCGATCCGAGCCGCCATCGTTATCGCCGTGATCTCGTTCCAGATATTCCCGCGTTACGGTAGCGGAGTAGTAAGCGCAAGTCTCGCCGGCCATCTCGCTCGTTAGAGGCTCTTCGCATCGCAGCGTACCCTTGACTTCGACCAGTGTCCCCGACGATAGACCGGATACTTCGGAGGCACTCGACGTCTCGGTCTGGCTCATGAGGGCCGACTGTTGTTGCGTGCTACGCCGGAAGTAGAGTAGAACGCCGCCAGCCGCCAGGAAAATAACCGCGAACAGCAACAGTATCAAAAAGACCATCATATCTAGCTCTCCTTATTTGTCGTAGTTGGACAGGATTCATCGTCTCTCATCGTAGTGTCCGACCGGGAACGCCGGTATCCCTCAAATGAGTGATTTTCGATGGAGGAGAGGGCGTCGTCGCGTGCCGGGAAGGAAGTATGGCGGGTAGGTGGTTGTCGTACAGGCGGAATTGTGGTGTTCGAGATACTGGATACGGCTCGTGGTGGGTATAAATCACGCCTCTCAAGGTCGAAGACTCGAGACCATCTTACACGGGTGGGATGGGTGGCGCGTTGCGATAGTGGCATGGGGGCATTAGACTTCCGCGGGTGAGGGGTTTCCAGGAATATACGCGCAGTACAGGCTCGTCTCGGAGACCGGGGTTGCTGGTGGCTGCGCTTGCGGCGGCGTTGGTGGTGGGATTGGTCGTCGTCTTTAGCCAGGTATGGAGCGTGTCGATGGCTCAGGCTCTCGGTCTCGAACGCACCGCACTGCTGGGCTCCATCATCAACTTAAAGGCGGCGGACGCAGTACCCGACAGCCTACGGGGCGGCGGACTGGTTGCGGGAGAGCCCATCAACGTCCTGGTCTTGGGGGTAGACGCTAGGCCGGCAGATGGAAGCGGTGGTACGGCGCAGCGGTCGGATACGATTATGCTGGTGCGGATCTCGCCGGATAGTGGCGTAGTCAAGTTGCTGTCAGTGCCTCGGGATCTCTTGGTCGAGGTGGAACCGGGGGCTGAAGGTAAGATCAATGCCGCATACGCTCGTGGAGGCGTCTCCCAGACAATCTCCGCTCTCGAAAACTACGCCGATATTACGATAGACCGGTACGCTATCGTTGACTTCGAGGGCTTCGAGGCCGTGGTGGATGATATCGGGGGCGTCAGGTTGGATGTGGCGAAAGAGGATCTTCCGCCCAATGCGCGTTTGAAGAGGGAGGGCTTGCAGCGCGTGAACGGACATCGGGCGCTGCTCTACGCACGCTACCGGGGTAGCGCCAGTGGGGATCTCGATCGCATAGAGCGCCAGCAGGAGCTCGTGGCGGCGCTGAGAAGCCAAGCCCTGCGTTGGAATGGTGCGCGAAAGCTGCCGCGGGTCGCCGGCACCATCGAGAAGCACGTCGAGACGGACATGGGTATCCAGGAGACCTTAACTCTGGGGCGCGTCCTGCTGGACCATGGACGTGGCGCAAGGATGACGGCTACGCAGCTCAAGGGTATTGCAGAGACCCTGCCGGACGGCGAGCAAGTGCTTAGGCCGGATCACCAAGCGAACCAGGCGCTTCTGAGAGAGTTCCGCTACTAGATTGACCGGGGGTCCGCTCGTAGTGCGGGTATGCGATCGCCACAAGGGGACAGAGAGATTTGGCGGCCGTGTTCGGTAGGATTCGAGACTGTGCGCCGTTAGCGTAAATGGCGCTGTAGAGCCGGGCGGGAGAGGGGTGGCTGTTATAATCCGGCCGTGGATTTTTATCTGATCTATGAGGCGAGCGAGAGTGGTGGAATGGTAGACACGCTAGATTTAGGATCTAGTGCCCTAGCGGCGTGCGGGTTCAAGTCCCGCCTCTCGCACTCTGCCGTAAGCTCTGCCAGGGCCGAGATGGTAGTCGAGAAGAGTTGGAGCGTATGACGGCGAACGTTACGAAGCTGGAAGACAACAAGGTCCGGCTGGAAGTTGAGGTCTCCGGAGAGGCGGTCCGTAAGGGCGTCGAGGCGAAGGTCAGGGAACTGGGCCGCCAGGTACGGGTACCGGGGTTCCGGCCCGGTAAGGCGCCGCGCCGGGTGGTCGAGAACCACGTTGGCCGGGACTACATCTTTATGGAAGCGCTGCAGGAGCAACTCCCGAACTGGTATTCGAGCGCCGTGGTCGAGGCCGACCTGCGCCCGATTGACCGGCCGGAGATCGAGTTCGACGACCCGATGGACGAGAAGGAGGGCTTCAAATTCTCTGCGACCGTCGAGGTGCGCCCGGAAGCGAAGCTCGGCGAGTACACGGGCCTGGAAGTCCCGAGGCGCGAGGTCGAGGTCGGCGACGAGGAGGTCGAGGCGCAGCTAGAGGAGATGCGCGGACAGTTCGCCACGCTCGCCGCCGTGGAGGACCGGGCGGTTCAGGAGGGCGACTTCACCATCATAGACTTCCGGGGCGAGCGGATGGCGACCGGCGACCCGCTGGAAGGCGGCGACGCCGAAGACTACATGCTGGAGGTCGGGCGCGGCGAGCTTCTGGAGGACTTCGAGAAGAACCTCGTCGGGATGAAGGCCGGGGAACGCAAGCAGTTCGGGGTTACGTTCCCGATGGACTATGCGGAGGAGTCGTTGCGAGGACAGGCGGTCCTCTTCCACGTCTACGTCAAGGAGATCAAGGAGCGCGACCTTCCGCCGCTGGACGATGACTTCGCCAAGGGCAACTTCCGGGACTGGGCCAGCTTCACGGCAACGGCAGCCGAGCTCTGTGCCGAGCACGATGTGGCGACTCTCAACCCCGAGGTTGTGCGGGCTGCCTTCGCTCTTCACGGAGGAGGCGTCCGTGCAGCCTGACCCCCAGACGTACCTGATGCTCGCCCCAGACGACACGACCGAGAACGCGAAGCTTCTCGCCGGCCTTCCGACGAATGGCAGCAAGCGTCGCGTCCTGTGCGCTCCGACGCCATCGCCGAAGGGCAACGTCCGGCTGCACAGAGACTTGGAGCGCGCCATCGGCAAGCGCCCTGGTCACGCTGGGGCGGCGCGTAACGACATTGAGCGCTGGCGGCAGTTGCGCGCCTGGTACCTCGCCGAGGACGTCGAGGACCTGTTCGTCTCGCGGGCCCACACTCTTCGGGCCGACCACTGGGAGCGCCTAATGGAGCTGGCAGTTGTCTGCGGAGCGCGCCTTTGGCTGATTTGCCAAGTACCGACGCTCTCGGGTGGGCAAGAGTCGTTTCGCGAGCGGTGGCCGTTGGCCGAGGTGACTTGGGCGGAGTTCGCGACGCGCTGGCAGGCCGCGTCGGGTGAGGGCGAGCCCTCATCGGCGATGGAAGACTCGCCGCTGTTTCCGCCCGTCCCGACCGAGGACTTCGCGCTCTTTCGGGCCGGCTGCCG
>CALMWA010000234.1 GCA_937873125.1 uncultured Actinomycetes bacterium
GGCGCAGGAAGCCATGATCTCTTTTATGGCCTCCCAGGACCCGCGGGTCTTCGAGATAAAGTATTCGACTCCGCGTGGCGAGCCCTTGCACCCCTATCTCCGAAGCTCCCACGTAAAGGCCGAGATAGAGCCGGAGTTCATGCTGCGTCTGGTGGACGTGGAGGGCGCTTTGGAGTTCAAGGCTCTCCGGGGAGACTCGCTCGTCCTCGATGTCTCCGACGACGTAATCCCGGAGAACGCCGGAGAGTACACCGTCGGTAACGGCAAGATGGTCCGCAGTGCAGGGGCGGAGGAGCGGGTCTCGCTCGACGTGCGCCGGCTCGCGCAACTCTACGCCGGATACCTTCCGGCCCGCCAACTCGCCCGGCACGGGCTCGTCAAGCCTTCATCATCGAAAGCTCTGAATCTCCTGGAGGCGCACTTCCCGGTCGGAGATCCGTGGGTGTCGGCGCCGGATCACTTCTAGACGAGGATGCCGGAGCTATCGGGAACCCGTGCGGCGAACCCGCGGCCAATATAATGATCTGTCGAATCCGACGACACGAACTACAGGAGGCACCATGAAGACTACCGGGACCGTAGGTTATGCGGCGATGTTCGAGCAGTTCCATCCGACGGACTTGCTGAAGTGGTGCAAGACGGCGGAAGAGAACGGCTTCACCTCGGTGATGGCCTCGGACCACTTCCACCCCTGGACCCCGGACCAGGGCCAGAGCGCCTTCGTTTGGTCCTGGCTCGGCGCACTCGGCGCCACCACGAACCTCCGCTTCGGTACCGGCGTAACCCCGCCCGGCTTCCGCTATCACCCCGCGATCATCGCCCAGGCCGCAGCCACGCTCGAAGCGATGTATCCGGGCCGCTTCTGGCTCGGGCTCGGCGCGGGTGAGGCGTTGAACGAGCATATCGTCGGCGAGTACTGGCCCGAAGCTCCGACGCGCCTCCGCATCCTCATGGAGTCCATAGAGGTCATCCGCAAGCTCTTTAGCGGCAAAGTCGTCAAGTACCAGGGAGATCACATCCGGCTAGAGAGCGCGCGGCTCTACACGATGCCCGATACGCCGCCCCCGATCTACGTGGCGACCGCCGGACCCTTGCAGAGCCGCCGCACCGGAGAGTTCTGCGACGGCATAATCACCGTCGGAGCGGCGGATGAGAAGATAAACATGCTCATGGAGAAGTTCGAGGAAGGGGCGCGCCGGGCGGACAAGGACCCGGCCGAGATGCCGCGCATGATCCAACTTCACGTCTCCTGGGCCGAGAGCCAGGACGAAGCCGAACAACAAGCCGTCAAGGAATGGCCCAACGGCGGCATGCCCTTCCCCAAGGGCGACATCCGCAACCCCGAGGACTTCGCCGCGATGGCGAAGCAGGTCAGCGTCGAGAACTTCAAGAACCGCGTGCTGATGAGCGCCGACCTCGACGAGCACCTCGCGCACATCCAGCACTACGTGGACCTGGGCTTCGACGAAGTTTACGTCCACAATTGCGGACGCAATCAGGAGGAGTTCATCCGGGCCTACGGTGAGCGCGTGATCCCGAAGCTCCGCTGGTCAGAGAAGAGTTAGGCTACGTATGGATCGAGAACTAAAGCTGACGGCAGAGCTGGTTCCGAAAACGTCTTGGTACAACAACATGCGTAAAATAGTCTCTACACAGGATTGGGATAAGATTCGGAGAAGGACCTACATTGAATACGGACATCGCTGCGGAGTCTGTAAGAGTCTGTAATTCTAAAGGAAAGCTCAACTGTCATGAGATATGGCACTATGACGATCACTGGCACGTTCAAAAACTTGGAGGCTTCATCGCTTTGTGCGACTTGTGCCACTATGTGAAGCATATAGGATTCGGCGGGGTCTTGGCTGCTAGAGGCAAGCTGGATTATGAGAACGTCGTGAAGCACTTTATGAATGTCAACGACTGCGACCGGAAAACCTTTAAAGAACATCAGCAAGAGGCGTTCGACCGATGGAGCCAAAGATCTCAGCATCAATGGGAAGTGAGTTTTGGAGAATACGAAAGGTTAGGCCCGAGGATAGTCTTGAGTGAGATGATTCCATGAGCGGAATCACGCTGCCACAACTGAAATCTGCTGCAAGAGATTTTGCCCAGGAATTCAGCACCACTTCCATCGCAGCCCTGTACGGCATCACGGATGGTAAAGCTGTGGGTACTCACGTCGAACATGCGTTCCACGAGTTTCTTAAAGGACGATACTCATATGTACCCGGCAGTTCTGCGAGCGGTTTGGACTTCCCAGAGCTTCGAGTGGACCTCAAAGTCACCTCTGTTCGCCAGCCGCAGTCTTCTTGTCCTTTTCGCAGTGCCAGTGAGAAAGTGTACGGGCTTGGTTATGACATCCTAGTATTCATCTATGAAAAAGTGGATGATGCGACCTCTCACACCGCTCAATTGAGCGTACGATATGCGGTGTTCGTTGCTCGTGAACAAACAGGAGATTACCAAACCACATGCGGATTGAGAGAAATCTTGCGTCGGAATGGCAATAAGGACGATGTGGTTTCCTTCTTAGAGGAACGCAATCTTCCTTTGGATGAGATCGGGCGTGAGGCTCTTGCTGACCAGATACTGCGCGAACCACCAGAGTGGGTTTGCCCCGTTTCCACGGACTGTTTGCCTTTAAGCCACAGCACCTCCTCTCAGTCTAACCTCTTCGTACTTTG
>CALMWA010000235.1 GCA_937873125.1 uncultured Actinomycetes bacterium
CACGAGAGCGCCCTTGAGAAATCTGTTCATCAAAACCTCTACCTCCAAAACAGACCCGACCATCTCCATTGTCTTACCCCCACCGTCCAGATACCACCACGACCACCAAACCCCGCTCCCTTCGCCTAGCCCCAGGACGCGGGATGCTAGTATGGAGCCATGACTACTTCATCGGAAACATTCAGCGAACCGTTGCAGCTTCTGAACGAGCGACTCGCGACCATCAGCGACATAAGCGCCGCAGCAGCGGTGTTGAACTGGGACCAGCAAACGTACATGCCGGAGGGAGGCGTGGAGGGTCGCGCCGGGCAACTCTCCACCCTGAGCCGGCTGGCCCACGAGATGCTGGCTGACGACGAGACCGGCGAACTTCTGGATTCGGCCGGGGAACCGGAGCCCGGCTCGGAGGACGCGGCGAGCCTGCGGCTTATCCGCCGGGAGTACGAGAAGGCCACCAAACTCCCCTCGCGGCTGGTGGCGGAGCTTTCGGGGGCGCGGGCACGGGCCGAACCGGCGTGGGCGCGGGCGCGGGCGGAGTCGGACTGGTCCGCCTTCGCGCCGCATCTGGAGAAGATCGTGCCGCTCATCCTAGAAACCGCTGCGGCCCTGGGCTACGAAGACCATCCTTACGACGCGCTACTAGACATCTACGAGCCCGGCGCGCGCCAGGCGCCGCTGGCGAAGATGTTCGAGGAGCTAAAGGCGGGGCTCGTACCCATGATCCGGGAGATCGGGAGCGCCAGGGCCGAGGACCGTTCGGCGCCACTGTTCGGGAAGTTCGACGAGGCGAAGCAGGAAGAGTTCGGTAAGGCCGTGATCTCAGCCTTCGGTTACGACTGGAAGCGGGGCCGTCAGGATCGGGCCGTACACCCGTTCTGCATAAACTTCGGCGGGCCGGGAGACGTGAGGATCACGACCCGCTTCGACCCCGGCTGGCTCTCCCCCGCCCTCTTCGCCACCTTCCACGAGGCGGGACACGCGATGTACGAGCAGGGCGTGGACCCCGCCTACACCCGCACCGCCCTCTCCGGCGGAACCTCGATGGGCATTCACGAATCCCAGTCGCGCCTGTGGGAGAACCTCGTCGGACGCTCGCTCCCCTTCTGGGCTCACTACTACCCCAGGCTCCAGAAGACCTTCCCGGAGTCTCTCGGCGAGACGGACCTCAAAGACTTCTACCGGGCCATAAACGACTCGCGGCCATCCGAGATCCGGGTGGAATCCGACGAACTTACCTACAACCTGCACATCCTGCTGCGCTTCGAGCTGGAGATCGCGCTGCTCGAAGAGAGCATCTCGGTGGCGGACATCCCGGCGGCCTGGAACGCGAAGATGGAGGAATATCTGGGCATCACGCCGGAGAACGACGCGATGGGCGCCCTGCAGGACGTTCACTGGTCGGCCAGTCTCTTCGGCTACTTCCCGACGTACACCATCGGCAACGTCCTCTCGGTGCAGTTCTTCGACACGGCCGTGAAGGAGCGCCCGGAGATCGAGGCCGGTATCGGGCGGGGCGAGTTCGGCGTTCTGCGCGAGTGGCTGCGCGAGAACATCCACCGTCACGGCAGCCGGTACGACCCGGAGGAGTTGGTCGAGCGGGTAACGGGCCGGCCGCTGGAGACCGGCCCGTATCTGCGCTACCTGGAGGGAAAGTTCGGTGAGCTGTACGGGCTCTAGGCTAGGGCGTCGCTAGGGCCTCACGGCCGGCTCCTCCGGTTGCGGTGGCCGGTGGTCCAGGCCGCGCTTGAGCAGGTAGTTCACCCCGTAGAGAACCGCGCCGAGCACGAGCAACCCGGCCACCAGCCCGTAGGTCGCTAACTCGACCTGCGTCAGAAGTCCGATGCAGACCGCGATCCCGATCACCGGGATGAACGCCGGGGCGCTGAAATGGTCGTGGTCCACCCGGTCGCGCTTCAGGTAGATCACCGCCACGTTCACGCTGATAAACACGAGGAGCAGCAACACGACCGTGGCGCTCGCCAGCGTGGTGACGTCGCCCGTCGAGATCAGACCGGCCGCCAGCAAAAAGACGATGATGATCGCCACGAACGGCGTGCGGCGGGTCGCGTGAATCCTGGAGCAGATGGAGGGCATAACACCCTGGTCGGCCATACCGTAGATCAGACGCGACGCCATGATGAGGTTGAGTAGCACGCCGTTCGAGATGGCAAGCAGCCCGATGAGGGCGAATAGCCACGTCGGCACCGCGAGCGGCCCGGTCTGGGCTACCTGCAACAGCGCCGTGGTCTCGGCCTCGGGGTCGGTGAGTCGCGCTGTGGGCACCACCATCGCGGCGACGCCCGTGACGAGCAGGTAGATGATGCCCGCCAGGAGCAGCCCGGTGAAGAGCACCTTCGGGAACGTGCGCGCCGGGTCGCGCGTCTCCTCGGCCAGATTCACCGAGTCCTCGAAGCCGATCAGCGCGTAGAAGGCTATGACAGCGCCGGCGAGGATAACCGTCGCCGCCCCGCCACCCTCGGCATTGAAAGTGACGGCGCGCGACACGTCCCCCGTGCCGCTCGCCACGGCGGCCACCCCGATCACCACGATCAGTAACAGTCCCAATACCTCGACGGACGTAAAGATCACGTTGACCCGCAATGATTCCTGGATACCGTGGAAGTTGAGCAGCGAGACGAGCGTGACAAGCATCAGCGCCACGAGCACTATCGGTAACGTGACAAACTCCGAGAGGTAGTCCCGACCGAACGCCAGCGAGAGCGCCGAGGCGGAGGTTATCCCCGAGAGCACGACCATGAACGCGATCATGAAGCTCAAGAACGGCGTCCTGAAGGCCCGGTTGACGTAGGAGGCCGCCCCGCCGGCCCGCGGATACTTGGTCACCAGCTCCGCGTAGGCGACGGCGGTGAACACGGCGAGCACCAGCGCAAGCAGGAACGCCGTCCAGATAGCGCCCCCGGTCTCGGCGCCCACCGTCCCCACCAGGGCGTAGATGCCGCCCCCGATCATGTCCCCCACTATGAAAAACAACAGCAGGAACGGTCCCACGGCGCGCTTCAGATGCGGACTCTCGGCCTCCCTCGCCCTAGCCTCGGATGATTCCACTCTTCTCCACCCACCTCTCGAAACTAGTGTCCACGACCGAGGCAAGCCCTCCTATACAGCTCGCCCTCCCAAAGCATACAAATTTATTGTAACTGTCGTAACCTTTCCCGGTCAAACACACCTTCAAAGAGTTCCCCTGTACGAATTTCCGTCCATGCGGGCGCGTCGCCGCCATGATTTACTGGCCCTCGCAAAGCTATGGAGGAGGGTCATGGCGCGAGGCACGCACGAGGCGCTACCGGATCAGCGCAACGAGGACGTCCAGATCTACATCAACGGAGAGTTCTTTCCGAGGGAGGATGCGAAGATCTCCGTCTTCGACTCCGGCTTCCTCGTTGGGGACGGCGTCTGGGAAGGCATCCGGCTGCACGACGGCGGGTTCGCGTTCCTCGACCGGCATCTGGACCGGCTCTTCGAAGGCGCGAAGGCTATCGACCTGGACATCGGCATGACGCGGGAGGAGGTCGCGCGGGCTCTACGCGAGACCATCGAGCGGAACGGTATGATAACGGACGTACACGTCCGCCTGATGGTTACGCGCGGCGACAAGAAGACGCCTTCGCAGGACCCGCGGTTGGTCGTGTCAGGCCCGAACGTCGTCATCATCGCCGAGCACAAGGTCGCCGACCCGGAGGTCAAGCGCGAGGGCGTGCGGTTGTTCACCTCGACGGTGCGCCGTCCACCACCGGACACGCTGGACCAGCGGCTCAACTGCCACAGCAAGCTGCACGAGGTCGTCGCCCTGATCCAGGCTCTCAAAGCCGGCGCCGACGAGGCCCTGATGCTCGACCCGACCGGCGCCGTCGCAACCTGCAACGCGACCAACTTCTTTATCGTCCGCCAGGGCGAAGTCTGGACCTCCACCGGCCACTACTCCCTGGGCGGCATTACCCGCCGCATCGTTATCGGGTTGTGCGAGGAGAGCGGCGTTACGGTCCACGAGCGCCCCTACGCCCTCACGGACGTGTACGGCGCGGACGAGGCATTCGTAACCGGCACCTTCGGCAGCCTCACGCCGGTCGTGGAGGTGGACGGACGCCGGATCGGGGCCGGCGTCCGAGGCGAACTGACCGCCCGCCTCTCGGACCTCTACGCGGCAGCCGTCGCCCGCGCCACCTCGGAGGCGTAGGCCGTGTCCGATTGCCTCAAGCTCAGCATGTGGTCCGGGCCGCGAAACGTCTCCACAGCCCTGATGTACTCGTTCCGGCAGCGCTCCGACACCGTCGTCGTGGACGAGCCGCTCTACGGACACTACCTCAAGACCACCGGCGCAGACCATCCCGGCGACGAGGAGGTGATGGAGCAGATGGACTGTGACGGAGAACGGGTGGTGCGGGAGGTGATCCTCGGTCCCTGCGAGCGTTCGGTTCATTTCTACAAAAACATGGCTCATCATCTGACGGGCCTGGACCGGGGCTTCCTCTCACGCATTACGAGCGTGCTCCTGATCCGGGACCCGGAACAGGTGCTGACCTCCCTCATTCGCCAGATCCCCAACCCCACTCTGCGCGACACTGGCCTCGCCGAACAGGTGGATATCCTGGAGTCCGCGTTGGATCACGGCCGCGATCCGGTCGTCCTCGACGCGAAGGAGCTACTTCTCGACCCGCCGGGCGTCCTGCGCGAGGCGTGCGAGCGGCTCGGTCTGCCGTTCGAGGAAGACATGCTGCGCTGGCCCGCCGGACCGAAGCCGGAGGATGGCATCTGGGCGAAGCACTGGTACGAGAACGTCCACGCCTCGACCGGGTTCGGAGCGTACCGTCCGAAAGCGGAGCCTCTGCCGGAGCGGCTGCGTCCCCTGCTGGAGGAGTGCGCGCCGCTCTACGAGCGGCTGCTCGAACACGCTATCCGTGCTTAGGAGTCTGTCGCAAAGGGAAACACGTTCACAAGGCAAAGCGAGAAGGAGGCAGGTAGTGGACTTCCTGGACGACCTCATGGGCGGCGAAAAGCAGGACGAGCAGAAGCGTGGCGGTAAAAAGCGGGGCGGCAAGCACAAGGGCGGCAAGAAGGGCGGAAGCCGGCGAGAGGAATACCGGGACTTCGCCGAGCGCTACGACAGGGGCGCTCCGCACGAGGGGATCTCAGACGAGGAGGCCATGAGCCGCTACGGGGAGATAGCTCCCCGGATGTCCGAGGACGAGTACCGCGACTCCGCCCGCGAGGCGTTCTCCAGGATGAGCCCGGAGGAGCGGATGCAGTTCGGCCAGCAGCTACAGGGTCAGGCCCGCGAGCAGGGCCAGGGCGACTTTATCGACCGCGATCACGACGGACAAGACGATAGGTTCCAGGACCCGGACTACCTCGCAAACCTCACCGGCCGCATGCACTCCCGGCAGCCGGACATGATGGGCCAGCTACTCGGCGGCATGATGGGCGGCGGCATGGGTAGCTCCATGGGTAGCTCCATGGGCGGTTCCGGAGGCATGGGCGGCGCCGCCGGCATGCTCGGCGGCCTCATGGGCGGCTCGGGGGACACCGGGCGCAGTGGCGGCGGTAGCAGCGGCGGCATGATGGGCAACCCCGTGGCGAAGGCCGCGATGGCCGGCATAGCCGCGATGGCCGTGAAGCGAATGATGGGCCAGCGTTAACGGACCCTGCTCGACCCGCGGCGCCCGGACCTCTGCGGTTCGGGCGCCGCGTCTTTCCGTGCTACAGCAGGCTCGCCAGGCGGCTGACGCCCTCGGAGATCTGATCCGGCGTCACCGCGCAGAACGGGAGGCGCACGAAGCGGTCTCCGGGCGTCGCCCCCTCGTCGTCCGGATCCGCGAAGAACGCCGCTCCGGGGGTGAGCACCAGCCCGATCTTCTTCGCCCGTCCCACCAGATCGTCCGTATTCGCCTCCTCCGGCAGCATCACACTGACGAAGAACCCGCCGTCCGGGATAAACGCCTGCGCCCCCGGCAACTCCCGGCGCACGGCCTCCTCCGTGGCCTGCCAGCGCGGCCGGCACAGTTCCTTCAGCTTCTCGATATTCGGTTGCAGCCACCCGCGCCGCAGGTACTCCGCCACCGCCGCCTGCGTCGGCAGCACCGGCGAGAGGTAAGTGTTCTCTCCGAGCCGGGTCAGATCGCGCACCAGTTCCTCCGGCCCAAGCATGAACCCGACCCGGATGCCGGGACTCAGCAGCTTGCTGAACGAGCTCATCGTTATGACGTGCGAGTCGTCCAGCTCGCGCATGAGCGGCAGGTCCTCACCCCGATAGCGCAGCTTGCGATACGGGACGTCCTCGATCACGGTGAAGCCATACTCGCTGGCTAGCTCGACAACCCTCCGCCGCTTCTCCAGAGAGAGCGTCGCCCCGGCCGGGTTCTGAAAGTCCGGTACCAGGTACAGGAAGGCCGGCACCTCCCGCGAGAGCGCCTCCTCCAGCCTCTCAGTGCTGATCCCATCCTCCTCCAACGGAATCCCGATGACCCGCGCCCCCCGCCGCCGGAACGTCACGATGGCCCGGTCGTAGCTCGGCTGCTCCGTATACACGACCATGTTCGGCCGCACCAGATGCGCCGCCACCAGATCCTGCAGTTGCAGAGATCCATTCCCCACCATCACGTTCGCCGGCGAGACCTCATACTCCCGCGCCAGTTCCTCGCGCAGCGGTCCGTAACCCTGCTGATGACCATACTGCAACACGACCGCCGTATCGCCCCGAACCGCAGCCCCAAAGCACTCCGCGAGCTCGTCTGCCGGGAACGCCTCCGGCGGCGGCACACCACGAGTAAAAACTATCCTATCCATAACGTTCCCGACTCCTTATCTAGACGACCTCCAAAGACCCGCATCCTATTCCGAGACACGGGTAATACGCAACCACTGGGATCACACCGGGGGTTCCAATCCTCGCCCGACCCGGAGGCCGGGCGCAACTGCGTTGATGATACCCCTTTGCGATAGCGGGTTCCGGCGCGTGTTTGCGCGGACCTTGTCTTTGGAGAATGGCGCGAGCTTGGCTACAGAACGGTATGTTCGCGGAAGTAGGCTTTTTGCTGGCGTTTTGGCTTTGCGCGAACTTGCCGGGGTTTCGGGCGGCGCTTCGGGTTCGCGCTCGATCTTTTTCAGAAGATCAGGGGGTCTTCGAAGGAAACGTAGCTGTCTTGTCCGTAGCTTTCGATGTTCTTCTCGCGAGGCGGGGTTAAGCGATAGATCCTGATGCTATCCTCGTCTTCGGCAATGATATCGAGCAGCCGGGCGCGGAGGCTTTCGAGTTGCGCGTCGTTTACCCGGCACTCGAACACGGAATATTGGACGCGCTGACCGTAGTCCTTGCAGACGGTAGCGACGTGGCGCAGCCGTCGCCGTCCGGCTTTGGTCTCCGTGTTAACGTCGTAGGTGACGAGGACATCCATTGCTACCTCGGGGTAAAGGGAACGTAGAGTTCAGTGTCGCCGCGCAAGTGACGGGCGAGCAGGCGAGCCTGGACGTGCGGCACGAGCCCGAGCGGAACTTTCTGCCCGAGCACCGGATGTCCGGCCTCCTCCTTCTTACGCTTCTGGTACGCGATGATGACCTTCTTACGGCCCGTATCATTGAGGTGGACGGCCCCGCCCTCACGCTCGTCGAAGTCGGCGGGCCGGAGTTGGCGGCGGTTTATGAGCGAGAGCGCGAGCCGGTCGGCGAGGACGGGGCGCAACTCTTCCTGCAAGTCGAGAGCAAGCGAGGGACGGCCGGAGCGCAGGGCGTGCAGGTAGCCGAACTGCGGGTCGAGGCCGACACCCTCACACGCCGCGACGCAGTCTCCGAGCACGAGCGCATAGACGAAGGAGAGCAGGGCGTTCACCCGGTCGCGGGGCGGACGCCGGTTCCGGCCGCTAAAAGAGTAGGCTTCCTTCTCGACCCGCACCATCGCGGCGAAACTCTCGAAGTAGAGGCGTCCAGCCTG